>NZ_JBEXWT010000027.1:0-104904 GCF_040629945.1 Kitasatospora sp. NPDC005856
TCCGACAGGAGGCCGTCCACACCCTCCCGGTCGGTGGTGTGGTCGTCCGCGAAACGACGGTCACCCGTCGCGTCCGGCACGTACTTCACACAGACGACGATCCTCAAGCTCATGAGCGGTTCTCCTGTCACGGGTGCACGGATGCACTGGATCCATGGCCTCAGGCATGCCGAGGGTACTGAGTGCCAAGTCCGGCCCGGGCGCGACCCGCGCACCGCAAGTGCCACCTGGACCGGCATACCGTGTCGGCTCTCTTCGACTGGCGTCAGAGGCTTCACGGAGAGAATACGGCACTCAGTACCCCTGGTAAAGGAACTCAGTACCCTTCCAGGCTCCGAGGGCCCGGACGACGGCGCGGGAAGCGGACACAAGGTTTCCGCAAGCACCGACCAGGTCGCGTCATGGAATCCGCCAGACACTCCGGGGAGCATCGACCCCGGGGCCGCGGACGGCCCCGAACCTGGGATCAAGGAGGGGGAGAAGGATGACCTTGGTGCACGGGGAACGGGACATGCACGGGGAACAGGACATCACGACGGCGGACGGAACGCGCCGGACGACGGCGCCCTGGAGCAACAACGGGCCGTGGGAAACCCTGAGGGACCGCAAGGAAGTGCTCGTGGTCGCGCAGACCATGGTGTACGCGAAGCGGCTGCACGACTTCTACTCGCTGCTCGCCCCGGACCTGCGGGTCCACGTGCAGTTCACGGTGGCACCGCACGTGTTCAACGGGGGCGCCGCGGAGATCCTCCGGGCGCTGGGCGGCACCGTACTGCCGTGGGAGCAGGCCGTCCGGCGCGAGTTCGACCTCATCCTGGCCGCCGGTTCGCAGGGGATCGAGCAGCTGCGCGGCCCGGTCGTCCGGCTGCCGCACGGCGCCGGCAACATCAAGCTGGCCCGGCGCGGCGCCCCGGACGGCGAGCGGCCGGCCATCGGGCTCGGCCGGGACTACCTCTACTGGGAGGGGCGGCTCGTCCCCACCTCCTTCGCGCTGGCCCACGAGGAGGAACTCCTCGAACTCCGGCGCGGCTGCCCGGAGGCCGTGCCGATCGCCGAAGTGGTCGGCGACCCGTGCTACGACCGCATCCGCGCGGCACTGCCGCACCGGGAGGCCTACCGGAGCGCGCTGGGGCTGCGGCCGGAGGAGAAGCTGGTGCTGGTCTCCTCCACCTGGGGCGACGGCTCGCTCTTCACCCGGCTGGACGCCGTGCTGCCCAGACTGACCGCGGAACTGCCCCGGCACGGCTACCGGGCCGTTCTGCTGCCCCACCCCAACATCGCGGCCCAGCACTCGGCCTACGCGGTGCGCTCCTGGGCGAGGGCCACCGCCCGGGGGGCCGTCACGGTGATCCCGCCCGAGACGGACTGGCGGCCGCTGCTGGTCGCCGCCGACTTCGTCATCGGGGACCACGGCTCGGTCACGCTGTACGGCGCGATGACCGGCGCTCCCGTCCTGCTCGCCGAGTACCCGCACCGGCACGTCAACCCGCGCTCGCCGGCCGCGCAGCTCGCCCGGACCGCGCCCGCGCTCGCCCCCGGGCACCCTCTCACCGACCAACTCGCGTACGCCGCCGAGCAGTACCGCCCGGAGGACTACGCGGCCATCGCCGACCGGATCAGCTCCGAGCCGGGCCGCTTCGACCGGAACGCCCGCCGGCTGCTGTACCGGGTGCTCGGGCTGGGGCAGCCGGCGCACTCCCCGGCTCCGGAGCCGCTCCCGCTGCCCGAGCCGCTGGCGGGGGCGCCGGCCGGGCCGCCGGCGGGGGCACTGCCGCTCCCGCTGCCCGAACCGCTGGGCACGACCGCGGCGGCCGGGGTGCTGGACGTGACCGCGGCGGCCGGGCCGCGGTGGGCCGGATGACCGCCGCGCTGCACACGGTGCGCCTGGTTCCGGTCGGCTCCGGGGCGGGCGGCTCCGGCGTCAACGGCTCCGGGGCGGACGGCTCGGGTAGGGGCGGCTCGGGTAGGGGCGGCTCGGGTATGGACGGGCCCGGCGTGAACGGCTCCGGTACGGACAGGCCCCACGTGAACGGCTCCGGTGCGGACGGCGGTTCGGCGGCCGCGCTGTTCGAGGCCCGGGTGACGTCCGCCGCCGGCGTCCACCACGGGCTGCTGGCCGCGGACCCGTCGGCTGCGGCGGAGCGGCCGGGGCCCGGATTCGTGGACGAGCACCTCATGCTCGACCTCACCGAGCCCGGGGGCCTACGCTGGCGCCGGCACGCCGACGTGCTGCACCTCGGTCCGGTGCCGGCGGCCGATGTCCACGCACGGCTCGCGGGACTGCTGGCCGCGCACCCCGGGTGCGCGGTGGCCACGGCCGAGCACCGTCCGGGGGCGGTGCTGGTGCTCGCCCGGTCCGGTGCACGGCTCGTCCTGCGGGCCTCCGGTCCGGCCGGCGAGCCGGTCCCGCCGCCGGCCCTCGGCTCGCTGGCGCACGCCTGGCTGGCGGCGGGGCGGGCACTGGGCGAACTCGACCGGGTCAGTGCCGCCGGGTGCCGGGCCCCGGGCTCCGGGTGGAGCCGGCTCGCGCCCGCGCCCACGCCTTCGGTCACGTCGACGCTCACGCCTCCGGGTCGTCCGGACGGGGGGTGACGGGGGAGTCCACACCGTACGCGGCGAGGCGGTCGGCCAGTCTGGCCGCCTCGGCCGCGGCGCCGACGTCCAGGTACCGGGCCCTGGACTGCTCGAACCGGGCGCGCGCCGCGTCCGGTCGGCCGCGCAGTTCCTCGACCTGCCCGGCGAACTCCAGCGCCCGCGCCTCCCAGTGCGCGGACAGCCGGGCCCGGAAACCCGCGAGCGCCTCCTCCAGGTGGGCCTCGGCGCGCTCGTAGGCACCCAGCCGGCCGTGCGCCAGGCCCAGGAACGCCATCGCGCGGGCCGCCTCGTAGTCGTCCTCGATCGAGGCCAGCTCGCGGCCCGCCCGCTCGATCGGCTCCACCGCCTCGGCCGCCCGGCCGGCCAGCAGCAGCACCTCGCCGTACGCCAGCCGGGCCAGTGCCGAACCGCGCAGGTAGTCCTCGGCCTCGCGGAGCCGGACGACCTCGTGCAGGCACTCGGCGGCCTCGGCCAGCCGGCCGGCCATCCGGTGGGTCTGGCTGAGCCCGTACAGCGCGTCCGCCTGCACCAGCGGACGGTCCGACTCCCGGGCGAGGACGAGGGCTTCGGTGAACCAGCGCGCGGCCTCCGCCGCCTCCCCCGCGTTCCGCAGCCCGTTCCCGCCGTCGGTGAGCATCCGCAGCTCGCCGCTGCGGGAGCCGGCCGCCCGGGCCGCGTCCAGGCCGATCCGGGTGGCCTCGACCCACAGCCGGGCCGGGCGAAGCCGCAGGAACAACGGCCACATGGCGTCGGCGAGTTGCCACGCGGCCGCGGGCCGCCCCAGCTCCTCGCACCAGCGCAGCACGCCCGCGAGCCGGTCGCGTTCCGCGTCGTACCACTCCAGGGCCGGTACGTCGCCCGCGAACTCCCGGACCGGGTGGACGGAGCGGGTGCGGTAGTCACGGGCGAGGCTGCGGTGGGTCGGCGAGACGACCGCCTCGGCGGCCGTGGCCGAGGCGAGGTACCAGTCGACGAGCCGGTCGAGCGCGGCCCCGGTGGACCCGTCGGCCCGGAGCCGCTCCCCGTGCGCCCGGGCGTGCAGCCGCACCAGGTCGTGGAACCGGAACCGCTCCGGCCCGCGCTCCTCCAGCAGGTGCACGTCGATCAGGGCGTCCAGCAGCCGATCGGCCCCGGACACGTCCACGTCCGCCAGCACGGCGGCGTTCTCCGGGGTGAACTCGGCGAAGGGCAGCAGCCCGAGTAGCCCGTAGAGCCGGGCCGCCTCCTCCCCCAGCACACCGTAGGACGCGTCCAGCAGGTCCCGCACCGTCTCCCCCTCCACGTCCAGCACCGCCAGCCGGTCGGTGCCGCGCCCGAGCATCTCGGCGGTCGCCGCGAGCGACTGGGCCGGGCGCGCCGCGATGCGGGCCGCCGCCAGGCAGATCGCCAGCGGCAGCCCGGCACAGGCGTCCACCACCTCGGCCGCGGCGGCGCGCTCGTCGACCACCCGGTGCCTGCCGACCCGCGCGGCGAGGATCTCGGCGGAGGCCTCCCGGGCGAGCGGGCCCAGCGGCCGGAACACCGCACCGTCGATGCCCAGCCCGGTGAGCCGACGGCGGCTGGTCACCACGACCACCGTGTGGTCCGAACCGGGCAGCAGCGGCCGCACCTGGGCGGCCGTCGAGGCGTTGTCCAGCAGCACCGCGATCCGCCGCTCGGCCACCAGCGAGCGCCAGAGCGCGGCGCCCTCCTCCAGGCTCCCGGGCACCGGGGAGATCCCGAAGGCCCGCAGGAAGCCGCCGAGGGCCTCGGCCGGGTCGGCGGGACCGCCGGGCGCGTAGCCGCGCAGATCGGCGTAGAGCTGGCCGTCCGGGAAACGGCCGGCCTGGCCGCGCAGCCACTGCACGGCCAGGGCCGTCTTGCCGACCCCGGCCGGGCCGGTCACCACGAGGGTGACGTCGGCCGCCTCGGCCTCGGGGGCCAGCGAGCGGTCCAGCGCCGCCAGGTCGGCGTCGCGGCCGACCAACCGCCGTGGACAGGGCGGGAGTTGCCTGGGCGTGGGCAGGGCGGAGGCGGCCCCGTGCAGGTGCAGCCCGCCCTGGATCGTGCCGGCCTGCACCACCGGGCCGGAGACCGTCGCGGCGCCGGCCAGCGAGTTCCGCACCACTCCGTACGGCAGGTTGACGTCGTTCACCGGCACCCGCCGACCACGGTCGATCCTGTCACTGGCTCCCCCGGCCTCGGACGAATTACCCCTGTGGCGCTATCACATGACGTACCGTCATGCGGAGACAATTCCCAAAAGCCCGGGCACCGAACCCTGCGGTGGTATGGCCGATTACCTCACGTGCATGCCATGCTCACCCGCGACACGGCAAGCTGGTAGCCAACCGGCGGGGGGCGTCAGATGAGGTTCCATCTCCTGGGTTCAGTTGAACTGTCGGTAAACGGTGAGCAATTGGCGATTCCGTCCGACAAGAGGCGGCAACTGCTGGCCGCCCTGGCCATGGACGCCGGAAGGCCGCTCTCCCATACCTCGCTCGCGTACCCACTGTGGGGTGAGGACCCTCCACCCAGCGCGCTGACCAGTCTCTACAGCCACGTTTCCCACCTGCGCGCATTGCTGAGACGGGCGGCCCTGGCCTCGGAGACGACCGACCTCCGGGGGGCGCCCACGATCGTCACCAAATCGCATACGTACACTCTGCGGACGGATCCCCTGCTGATTGACTGGTACCTGTATCTGGACCTCTCCGAACAAGCCGGACTACTCGCCGAGAACGGACAGGACCACCAGGCCAGAACCGTGCTGAGCCGCGCCGCGAGCCTGTGGCACGGCGAACCCCTGGCCGGCCTGCCGGGCAGCTGGGCCCAGACCACCCGCACCACCATGGCCGACCGGCACTTCACCACCACACTGCGCCGGGTCGAGATCGATCTGCGCATCGGCCGCTTCGCCGAACTGATCCCCGAGCTCACCGCACTGCGCGAGGACCGCCCCACCGACGAGCGCCTCGCCGGCCACCTGATGACCGCGCTCTACGCCGTCGGCCGGCAGACCGACGCACTGGCGGTCTACCCGGCCGTCGCCCGGCTGCTCCACGCCCACTTCGCCACCGAACCCGGCGAACAGCTCAGCCGCCTCCACCAGCTCATCCTGCACGGCGATCCGCTCCCCGGGGCGCCGGCCCGGGGAGAGACCGCACTGGCCACCCGGCCCGCGGCCGTGCCGTCCGAGGACGTCCCCGGGCGGCACCGCCTGATCGGCCGCGAGGACGACCTGCGCCGCGTCCTGCCCGGCCCCGGAACCCGGCTCGCCCGGGGCGGGGTGGTCACCGTCTCGGCCATCCTCGGCATGCCCGGAGTCGGCAAGACCACCCTCGCCCTGCACGCCGCCGACCTGATGCGCGAACACTTCCCGGACGGCTACGTCTACCTCAACCTGCGCGCCCACGTCGGCAACCAGCCGCCGCTCACCCCGGAGGCGGCGGGCGCCCTGCTGCTCAGACGCCTGGGCGTACCCGCCAGCACCATCCCGCTGGACGCCGACGAGGTGTTCGCCCTGTGCGCCGAGGCACTGTCCTCCCGCCGCGCCGTCGTCGTGCTGGACGACGCCGCGAACGCCGCTCAGGTCCGCCCACTGCTGCCGCCCGCCCCGTCCGCCCTGATCCTCGTCACCAGTCGCCAGCGCCTCACCGAACTCCCGGGCACCCGGCCGGTGTTCCTCGACGTCCTCACCGTGGACGACGCCGTGGCCCTGTTCACCGCCGTGGTGGGCTCCGAGCGCTCCACGGACACCGGGAGCATCATCGAGATCGTCGAACGCTGCGGCCACCTGCCCCTCGCGATCGAGATCGCCGCCAGCCGTTTCAAGGCCCGCCCGTCCTGGACCCTCGCGCACCTCGCCCGGCGCCTGTCCAGGAAGAACGGCCGGCTCGGGGAGATCCGTACCGGCTCGGCCAGCATCGCCCAGGTATTCGAGCTGTCCTACCGGTACCTCTCCCCCGGCCAGCGATCGGCCTTCCGACTGCTCGCCCTGTATCCGGGCCCCGATTTCGGCGTGCATGCGGCGGCGGCACTGCTCGGGCGGACGATCGATGAGACGGATGAGGTCCTTGAGGCTTTGCTGAACTGCCACCTACTCATCGAGATTTCACCTGAGCGCTACCAACTGCACGATCTTCTGAGGGAGTTCGCGGTTGCCTTGGGGATCGAACAGAAGCAGCGAGAGGCCGCTTCTCGGCGGCTGCTCGACTTCGCCCTGCGCACCGCCGACCGTGCTGACCACCTGCTTTACCCGCACAGATCGAGAACCACGCTTCCAGAGCAATCCCAACCCAGCGACACAGCCGTACTGTTGAGCGACATTGAGATGAACTCACAGGAATCGGCGAGGAGTTGGCTTGAGACTGAACACGCTGGACTGATCGCCTTGATCGCCCACGCACACCACACGGGACTCGCGGAACACGGCTCCTGGCTCGCCCACATCCTCGCCGGCCACCTGGACGCCGAGGCCTACTGGGGCGAGGCCCAGGACATGCACCGGGCGGCGGTGACGCACTGGCGATCGCAGGCGAACGACCGGCAGGAGGCGCGGGCACTGATCGACCTGGGCGCGACACTCGCCAACGCCTCCCGCTACGAGCCTGCGGCCGAGGCCCTCGAGCGAGGCCTCGGCCTGGCCCGGGCAGAGGGCGACCTGGACGCGGCGGCGAATGCCCTCAACCTCCTCGGGCGGCTCCGATGGAGCCAGAGCCGACTCCGCGAGGCCCTGGCGATCCAGCGCGAGGTGCTGGCCATTCGAGAGAAACAGGACGACCAATGGAACGTCGCCCGCTGCCTTGCCAACATGGGCATCCTGCATCGGTCGCTAGGCGACTCGGAATCAGCACTCACCGCCTACAGCAGCGCATTGCCATTGGCCCGAACGTTCAACGACCGGGTCCTCGAACTACGAATACTCAATAACCTTGGAGAACTTCACCTCAGCGCCGGAAGGAATGAAATAGCGCGAGGCATATTCGAACTCATTCTGAAAATCGACGACGCGGCCATGTCCCAGTTGGATCTATCTGTGGTCCGCACCAACCTGGCAGAAACGCTGGTGATTCCCGATGAACTCGAAACGGCCATCTCGCTCTACCGGTCGGCCTTGACGACATTCCGCGAGGTCGGCAGCGTCCGCCATGAAGCCGACAGTCTCAATGGGCTCGGCCAGGCCTTGCTCGCCGCCGGCCGACACCAGGAGGCGCAGCACTCGCACGCTCTCGCTCTGAGGTTGGCCCGATCCATCGGAGCCGCCCGCGAGCAGGCAGCCGCGATGCGCTGCCTGGGCCTCTACGAGGCAGCGGTCGGCAACCCGACCGCCGCTCTCGCGCATCTGACGGCTGCCGTCGCCTTGGCCGAGCAAGTCGACATCGCGGACGAAGCCGAACGGGTCCGCGCAGCGCTAGCCGACCTCAAGTCAAGTTATTCATATAATAACTATCGAAATGAGGTTCGCCCTTAGAACTCCAGCTTGATCGCCAGGCCTGGCATCTGGTTGAATCTGCGTACCCCGGGAGCCCAGACCGTCGATTGAGCACAGAGAGTACGATTGCGATGTTCATGTCCATCTGCATAGCCGCTCACCAGATCCTCGCTTCGATGCCGATCTGGTGCTAGGCGCGTAGGACGACGGCTGCCTCTCCCGTGTAGACGCGGAATGTCATCGATTCCTGGAGATACAGGCGAATCGTTTCTTCGTCGTGGGAGAGGTAGCCGACCGAGGCGTCCTGGCCGAGGAACAGTTCGAAGTCGCCGCCGCGGGCGGAGAGCAGGTAGGCGCCTTCGATGGCCGGGGCCCAGATGATGTCGCCGTCGAGGAGGCGGGCGATGTGGTTGTGGACGGGGTAGCCGTGGTCGCTGGTCTCGTTGACGGCGGTGAAGGCGTCCGCGCCGAGCAGGAGTGAGTAGGGGCCGCCGACGCCGGCGAGGCGGAGGGCGGTGAGTCCTCGGCTGACGGCCTCCGGGTACTCCCTGACGTCGTCGGGGAGTTGGACCGGCGGGTTGGTGGTGGCGGCGCGGATGCCGTCGATGGAGGCGGCGCGGTAGCCCTCGAAGACGGCGCGGTCCTCGGCCAGGGCGAGCTTGCGGCCGGCGTCCTTGACGGGCTGCCAGTCCGAGTCCCTGGATCCGCGTTCGACGTCGTCCACGGCGTCGCGGCGGACGGTGAAGGGGACGCGCAGTTCGACCACCGGCTGGGCGGCGCGGGCGCGGGCCTGGATGCCGTCCGTCGGGGGGTCGATGGCGGTCAGGTGGCCGGTGCCGACGGCGGCGAGGGTGGCGCCCTCGGGGCCGGTGAGGTCGACCACCCGGCGGCCGGCGATGTGGAGCTTGAAGGTCTGGCGGGCCTCCTCCTCGATCTCCTCCCACGCTGCGGCGGAGATCGGGGCGAGGTCCCGGTGGAGGTTGTTCATGTGCGGGGTCCTGTTCAGGTGGTCCGTCAGGTGGTCCGTCGGGTCGTCTGCTTGAGGCTGCCGATGCCGAGCGAGTCGCCCCCGGCGCCGGAGGCCGGAGCGGGAGCGGAGACGGCGGCGGAGGCCGCCGACGGCGCCGGTGCCGGTGGCGGGGAGTCGAGGAAGTCGGCGGTCGGGACGAAGAACAGCCCGCCGGTGACGGCGGTGGAGAAGTCGAGCAGTCGGTCGGTGGTGCCGGGCGGGTTGCCGACGAACATGTTGCGCAGCATCTCCTCGGTCACCCCGGGGTCGGCCGCGTAGCCGATGAAGTAGGTGCCGACCTCGCCGCCGCGGCCGGCGGAGCCGAATGTGCCGTACGGCATGTTGAAACGGACGATCTTCCGTTCCTCGCCGTCCGGTCCGGTGATCACGGTGAGTGCCACGTGGGAGTCGGCGGGCTTGACGTCGTCGTCGAGTTCGATGTCGTCGAGCTTGGTGCGGCCGACCGCCCCCTCCTGCTGCTCGACGCTCAGCGCGTTCCACTTGTCCATGTCGTGCACGTACCGCTGCACGACGACGTAGCTGCCGCCGGTGAAGTCCGGGTCCTCGGCGCCGATCAGGGCCGCGCGTTCGGCGGCCCGGCCCTCCGGGTTCTCGGTGCCGTCGACGAAGCCCAGCAGATCCCGGTCCTCGAAGTACTTGAAGCCCTGGACGGAGTCGACGACGACGGCGGCCCCGGCGAGCCGTTCGGTGAGCTTGGCGGCCAGCTCGAAGCAGAGGTCCATCCGCTCCGCCCGCAGGTGCAGCAGCAGGTCGCCGGGGGTGGCCGGGGCCCGGTGGCGGGGGCCGGCCACCTCCTGGAAGGGGTGCAGGGAGGCCGGGCGGGGGCCCGCGAAGAGGCGGTCCCAGAGCTCGGAGCCGATACCGGTGACGCAGGTGAGGGCGCCCGCGGGGGCCCGGGTTCCGACGGCGCGGCGCAGTCCGGCGAGGTCGGGCAGCAGGTCCCGGACGGCGTCCTCGCGGCCGGGTTCGACGGTGAGGACCAGGAAGACGGCCGCACTGGTCAGCGGAGAGAGCACGGCTTGCGGCGCTGTTCTGATCATGGGAATGATTACACCGCAAAGCGGACAATCCGGCGCGGCTGACACGCATCCGGACGGCCCCGTCGGAACGGCCTCCGACGGGGCCGCCGGCCGCTCCCCCGCACGGGAGCTGATGACACGGACACCTGGGGCAGCATCGGGGATCGTGGAAGAAGGCACTTCGAAGGAACCGACGCACTGCGCGGGTACCGAGGACGGCTACGACGTCCTCCAGTGGGACGTCCGGGAGGACTGCGAGGTGCGGCAGATCCTGGACCGGATCGCCGACAAGTGGTCACTGCTGGTGATCGCCCTGCTGGACCGGCAGTCGCTGCGCTTCACCGAGCTGCGCCGGGCGATCGACGGGGTCAGCCAGCGGATGCTCACCGTCACGCTGCGCCAGCTGGAACGGGACGGCCTGGTCGAGCGGACGGTGCACCCGGTGGTGCCGCCCCGGGTGGACTACGCGCTGACCCCGCTCGGGCGGACGCTGCACGCCACCATCCAGTCGCTGGTCACCTGGACCGAGGAGCACCAGCGTGAGATCGCGACGGCGCGGGCCGCGTACGACGCCCGGGGGGAGGTCCGGGAAGGGGCGTCCTGAGCAGCGGCGAGGGGCGGGTGCGCGTCCTCGCGCACCCGCCCCCTCCCCGGCCGGGGAGGTTCAGACCCGCAGCGCCGCCAGCTGCTCGGCGAACGGCACCACCTGTTCGGGCAGCTCCGGCGTCGCCGGGGCGCGCCCGGCCAGCAGGGCCGCCAGCTCCCCGGCCGCCCGGTCGATCCGGCGCGGCAGGCCGTCGGTGAGCCCGTCCCCCGCCGTGCCCCAGTCGTCGGTGGCCGCGTAGACGGCGGTCGGCAGCACCACCGCGCGCAGGTAGCTGAACAGCGGGCGGACGGCGTGCTCCAGGGCGAGCGAGTGCCGGGGCGTGCCGCCGGTGGCGGCGATCAGCACCGGCTTGCCGGTGAGCGCGTCGTTGTCGATCACGTCGAAGAAGGACTTGAACAGACCGCTGTACGAGGCGGTGAAGATCGGTGTCACCGCGATCAGGGCGTCCGCCTCCGTCACCGCGTCGATCGCCGCGCGCAGCCCGGCGCCGGGGAAGCCGGTGACGAAGTTGTTGGCTATCTCCACCGCCAGGTCCCGCAGTTCGACCACGGTGACGTCCACCTCGTGCCCCTCCAGGGCGAGTCGGCGCACGGTCGAGTCGGTGAGCCGGTCCGCCAGCAGCCGCGTCGAGGACGGCTTGCTCAGTCCGGCACTCACCACCACCAGCTTGAACGCGGTCACTTGGCCACCTCCACCTTCTCGTCGTCGTTCTCCCGCGCGTCCCGGGCCGCGACCAGCGCGGCGTGGGTCGGCCCGTCCGGCACCGCGTCCGGGCGGCCCTTGGCGAACTCCTCTCGCAGCACCGGCACGACCTCCTCGCCGAGCAGGTCCAACTGCTCCAGCACCGTCTTCAGCGGCAGGCCGGCGTGGTCCATCAGGAACAGCTGGCGCTGGTAGTCGCCGAAGGTCTCGCGGAAGGTCAGGGTCTTCTCGATGACCTCCTGCGGGCTGCCCACCGTGAGCGGGGTCTGCTCGGTGAACTCCTCCAGCGAGGGCCCGTGCCCGTACACCGGCGCGTTGTCGAAGTACGGACGGAACTCGCGCACCGCGTCCTGGGAGTTCTTCCGCATGAACACCTGCCCACCGAGGCCGACGATCGCCTGCTCGGGCGTGCCGTGGCCGTAGTGGGCGTAGCGCTCGCGGTAGAGGTTGATCAGCTTCTGGAAGTGCTCCTTGGGCCAGAAGATGTTGTTCGCGAAGAAGCCGTCACCGTAGTAGGCGGCCTGCTCGGCGATCTCGGGGCTGCGGATCGAGCCGTGCCAGACGAACGGCGGGACGTCGTCCAGCGGACGCGGGGTGGAGGTGAAGCCCTGCAGCGGGGTGCGGAAGCGGCCCTGCCAGTCCACGACCTCCTCGCGCCACAGCTCGTGCAGCAGCGCGTAGTTCTCGATCGCGAGCGGGATGCCCTGGCGGATGTCCTTCCCGAACCAGGGGTAGACCGGGCCGGTGTTGCCGCGGCCCATCATGACGTCCACCCTGCCCTCGGCCAGGTGCTGGAGCATCGCGAAGTCCTCGGCGATCTTCACCGGGTCGTTGGTGGTGATCAGCGTGGTCGAGGTGGAGAGGATGATGCGGTCGGTCTGCGCGGCGATGTAGCCGAGCATGGTCGTCGGCGAGGACGGGACGAACGGCGGGTTGTGGTGCTCGCCGGTCGCGAAGACGTCCAGGCCGACCTCCTCGGCCTTGCGGGCGATGGCCACCATCGCCTTGATCCGCTCGTGCTCGGTGGGGGTGCGACCGGTGGTGGGGTCGGTCGTCACGTCGCCGACGGAGAAGATTCCGAACTGCATGCTGCTCACCCGTCCCAGGTAGTCCAACTTTCAACCACTCTAGCACCCGGGTGCGGATCGTTATTCCCACCCGTTCCCACCGGTCGGTGCCGCCCCCGGAACGCAGCCCGTGGAACGTGGCCCCGGAACGCGGAACACGGAACACGGACCGTGGAACGCGGACCCGCCCCGGGCGGGGCGCCGTAGCGCTCCGCCCGGGGCGGTCACCTGTCCAGTAGCCGTACTCGGCTCACATTTCGCTCGTGACGCTCACCCCGCTGAAGCCCTGCTGGGCGTAGAGGCTGAAGTAGACGTAGCCGGCCGGCGGGTTGGTGACGGTCAGCGTCTCGGAGTTGTCCGGACCCGTCGAGCGCGCGGTGTTCGCGTCGGTGTACGCCCAGCCGGCCGGGTTGTAGTAGAGGTCGCCGTTGCCGGTGCCGCCACTGGTGGTGATCTTCACCTGCTGGGTGCCAGCCGGCACCAGGAGGTAGAAGTGCGCGTAGTTGCCCGTGGTCGCCGCGACGTTGCTGCGGGCGCAGTCGGCGTCCAGCTGCCGGGTGTCGGCGGCGGTGCACTCGGGCACCTGGGGCCCGGTCGGGGTGGTGGCGCAGGCGCCGGCGGCGCACCTGGTCAGCCAGCTGTCGAAGTCGGCGTCGTAGCGGGTGCCGATGGTGGTCTTCAGGATGGCGCGGGCACCGTCCCAGTCACCGGCCCGGTACTTGGCCAGGACCGCGTCCACGTCGGAGCGGTGCTGCTCCAGCATGTAGCGCACGGCCAGGTAGCCCCAGCGGTACACCCGGTCCTGGTCGCCGTAGCCGGTGTCGAAGAGGTCGCTCAGCTTGTAGGTGTGCCGGCCGGCGGCGGCGATGGCGCCGTCGTTGGTGACCTTGCGGTACGAGTAGGAGACGTACTCGGCGAAGCCCTCCACCCACCAGATGGTCGGGGTGGTCATGCCGGCGTTGAAGTCGCCGTACATGTCGAACCGGCCGTCGAGGTAGTGGGTGTACTCGTGGTTGAGGTTCCAGATCTCGAAGGACGGACGGGCCCACTCGGCCTCGTAGCAGAGGAAGCGCGGCTGGTTGCCGGCCTTGGCCGGCTCGCCCTCCAGGTACATGCCGCCATTGTTGGTGTCGATGCCGTAGATCGCGGCGGCGAGCACCTGGTAGTCGAGCGAGGAGTGGAAGACCACGACCTCGATCGTGCCGTTGTTGTCGTCCTTGACCGGGCCGCCGTCCTTGGCCACCTTGTGGAAGAACGCGTCCTGGCCGTTCAGGCTGGTGCAGGCGGTGCCGAGCTGGGTGGCGTCCAGCGCCTGGGCGATGATCGTGATGCTCGGGCTGCAGGTGTGCTTCACGGTCAGCACGCCGGCCTTGAGCTGGTCGGCCTTGTTGCAGGTGCCGTAGTACGAGCAGTTGGCGGCGTCGTAGTAGTCGACGCCCTCGGCGACCGCGGCCCACTGGTAGACGGTGCGACCCTTCGGCTCCGAGGCGGCGACCAGCCCCTTCGCGAGGGGACGGACCTTGGCCTGGAGGGCCGTGTCCTTCAGGAAGCGGGTGAGTTCCTTGGTCGCGTTGTAGACCAGCACGCCGTAGGTGTCGCCGAGCAGGGCGTTGTTGCGGGTCGCGAAGTCGGACAGCGCGTCCAGCACGCTCGGGTCGGCCTCGACGGCGGCGTCGAAGCCGGGCACCTGGTGGCCGCGGAACAGCACGGTGAAGACCGGGTTGACGGCCCACGCCATGCCGGCCGGGTTCCAGGTGTCGGCCTTGTAGTCGCCCAGCAGCCGCTTGACCACCGGCAGGTAGCGGACGTTCTCCTGGGCGCTGTCGATCAGGGTGACGGCCTCGCCCAGGATGGGCCCGTTGCCCGCGGCGACGTCCCGGGAGTGCGCGCTGTTGAAGAAGGCGTCCAGTCCGGACTGGATCGCGGTCTTGAGGCCGGCACCGTACTCGCCGACGTCCTCCTTGTGGTACCACTGCACGAAGTAGCCGGCGCGCAGGTAGAGCACCAGCTGCTCGACCGAAGTGCTGTTGTCACCGGGGTAGTTGGCCGCCGCGTCGCGCAGCGCGTAGGCCACCGTGCTCATCTGCTCCTCGCGGAACGCGCCGCGGGCGTCGCCGCCGGTGAGCTGGAACAGGCTGTTGACGCACTGGACGTCGGCGTCCTTGATGTGCTGGACCAGGTCGTTGCCGGTCCGGCCGGTGAAGTCGCCGACGGTACAGGGCTTTTCGGCCGCCGCGCCGAGGCGCAGGGCCTTGGCGGTCGATCGGACCTCGGCCGGCCGGGTGTCGACCGGGAGCGGGGCGCGCTGGTCGACCGATGCCAACTGCTGCCCGCTGTCGGCTCGTTCGGGAGTGCCGGTGGCGGGCTGCGGAGCCGGCCCGGTGGGGACGGGCGCGGGCGTGCCGCCGGGGGTGGGGGTGGCGGGAGCGGCCTGGGACTGCGGGGCGAACAGGCCGACCGTCAGGAACAGGGACAGGACGAACGTCAGCAATCGTGCCAGCTGCGGGAGTCGCAGCGGACGTGAAGGACTCACGTGGGGGCCTCCGGGCCGTCGTCGACCGCGGTTTGGGGCGCGGCCGATGGGGGGTGGGCGAGGACCGCTGGTGACGGCGCCGCGTGGGGGCGGTTCCGTCGGACACGGTGGGGGATGTGACATGTACCATGGCACACCTCACATAGCCCTGGGAACCCGGGGCGCTGTGCACGGTTTGCGGGGAATTCAGGCGGGATCCGTGGTGACCGCCCGTCAAAAGACCCGCCCCGGACGGGGCGCCGTAGCGCTCCCGCCCGGGGCGGTCACCTGTCTGCGTTTGCCGGTGTCGGCTCAGAATTCGCTCGTGACGCTCACCCCGCCGAAGCCCTGCTGGGCGTAGAGGCTGAAGAAGACGTAGCCGGCCGGCGGGTTGGTGACGGTCAGCGTCTCGGAGTTGTCGGGACCGGCCGAGCGCGTGACGTAGGCGTTGGTGTACGCCCAGCCGCCCGGGTTGTAGTAGAGGTCGCCGTTGCCGGTGCCGCCCTTGCTGGTGATCTTCACCTGCTTGGTGCCGGCCGGCACGGTCAGGTAGAAGTGCGCGTAGTTGCCCGTGGTCGCCGCGACGTTGCTGCGCACGCAGTTGGCGTCCAGCTTCCGGACGTCACCAGCGGCGCACTCCGGCAGCCGCGGCTCGCCCGGCGTCTCGGTGGCGCAGGCGCCGGCGGCGCACCTGGTCAGCCAGCTGTCGAAGTCGGCGTCGTAGCGGGTGCCGATGGTGGTCTTCAGGATGGCGCGGGCACCGTCCCAGTCACCGGCCCGGTACTTCGCCAGGACCGCGTCCACGTCGGAGCGGTGCTGCTCCAGCATGTAGCGCACGGCCAGGTAACCCCACTGGTAGACCCGCTCCTGGCTGCTCCTGGCGTAGACCGTGTCGAAGAGCTCGCTCAGCTTGTAGGTGTGCTGCGGAGCCACCGCGATGGCACGGTCGTCGACGACCCCCCGGTACGAGTAGGAGACGAACTCCGCGAAGCCCTCCACCCACCAGTCGATCGGCTGGACCTGGCCGGCGTCGTAGTCGCCGTACACGTTGAACCGGCCGTCGAGGTAGTGGGTGTACTCGTGGTTGAGGTTCCAGATCTCGAAGGACGGACGGGCCCACTCGGCCTCGTAGCAGAGGAAGCGCGGCTGGTTGCCGGCCTTGGCCGGCTCGCCCTCCAGGTACATCCCGCCGTTGTTGGTGTTGATGTCGTAGATGACCGCGGCGAGCACCTGGTAGTCGAGCGAGGAGTGGAAGGTCACGACCTCGATCGTGCCGTTGTTGTCGTCCTTGACCGGGCCGCCGTCCTTGGCCACCTTGTGGAAGAACGCGTCCTGGCCGTTCAGGCTGGAACAGGCGGTGGCCAGTTGGGTGGCGTCCAGCGCCTGGGCCAGGATGTTGATGCTCGGGCTGCAGGTGTGCTTCACCGTCAGGTTGGCGGCCTTGAACTTCGCCGCGTCGTCACAGGTGCCGTAGTAGGAACAGTTGGCCTTGTCCCACCAGTTCACCGCGAGCGCCACCGAGCCGCGCTGGTACATGGTGGGGCCGCTCGGCGAGGACTGCCCGGCCAGCGTCCGTGCGTAGGGGCGCAGCCGGGGCAGCAGCTCCGGGTACTGCATGAAGCGGGTCAGCTCGTTGGTCGCCTCGTAGACCGTCCGCCCGTAGGTGCCGCCGTGCAGGCCCTGGTTGCGGGAGATGAAGGTGTAGAGGGCGTCCAGCACGGTCGGGTCGGCCTTGACGGCCGGGAGGAAGTCGGCCTCCCAGTGCCCGGCGAAGAGCTGCGTGAGCACCGGGGTCAGCGCGTACACCATGCCGGTCGGGTTCCAGGTGGCGCTGTCGTAGTCGGTCAGGAGGCGCTTGGCGACCGGCAGGTAGCGGGCGCTGTCCTTGATGCTGTCGATCAGCGTGGCCGCCCGGGCCAGCGGGCCGGCGTTGTCCGCCGTGACGTCCCGCGAGCGGGAGCCGGCGAAGAACGTGTCCAGCGCGGCGCGGGAGGCGGCCTTCAGGCCGTCGCCGTAGGGGCCCACCACCTCGGGGTTGTAGAAGTGCACGAAGTAGCCGGCCTGCAGGTAGAGCATCAGCTGCGAGATCGACGCGCTGTTGTCGCCCTGGTAGGTGCTCGCGGCGTCGCGCACCGCGTTCGCCACGGTGATCATCTGCGACTCGCGGAACGCGTTGGCGGCGTCACCGCCGCCGATCCTGAACAGCGAGTTGACGCACTGGAGGTCGACGGACTTGATCTGCTGGACCAGGGCGGCGCCCGTCCGGCTGGTGAAGTCACCGACGTTGCAGGGCTGCGCGGCGGCCTCCGCACCCAGGCCGAGGGCCTTGGCCTGCGGCTGCCCGGCCGTCGGCAGTCCGGTGAGCGGGGCCGTCGGCGACTGGGGTACCAGGTCCTCCGGGCTGAGGCGCTTCCTTCCGTCCGGCCGCGCCGGAGCGGCGTCGGCACGGCTCTCGCCGATCGCGGGCGGCGGCAGCAGGTAAGCGGGCGCCAGGTCGGCGGGCGCACCGGCGGCGGTGGTCCCGACACCGGCGGGGGTGGCGGGGGCGGCCTGGCTGAGCGGGGCGAACATGCCGCCCGCCAGGGCGAAGGACAGGACGAGCGTCGACAGTCTTGCCAACCGCGGGGCTCGCAGCAAGCGTTGGCCATTCACGTGGGGGTCCTCCGGGCCGTCGTAAGCCGCGGTTTGGGGCGCGGCCTGCGGTGGAGCGAGGTCCGTCGACGACGGCACCGCGTGGGGCGGGTCCGGCGTGGAAACGGTGGGGATGTGACATGTACCATTGCACACATCACACAACATTGTGAAGGCCTTTACCCGAGGTCTACTCATCCGAAATGGCGCGAGGGCATGGCGACCGGTCGTCACCATGCCCTTTCCCCGACGGATCAGGGAATTCCGGATGCTCTCCGGTCGCCCTCCCGTCCGGCTACTTGCGGAGCAGCAGGATCACACCCGCCGTCAGCAGGCCGACCACGACGGCGGCCGCGCCGTACGCCAGACGGTGCGCCCGCAGCACCGGCAGGAAGCGGTCCACGGCGTAGCGGCCGGGGCCGGTCAGGGCGAGTGCCGCGGCGCCCGCGGTCAGCAGCAGCTCGTACTCGCTGCCCTTCGGGGCGAAGAAGCCGCCGCCCCAGGTGACGGCGAGCGCGTTGACCATCACGCCGACGATCGCGGCACCCGCGAGCGGGGTCAACAGGCCGACGGCCAGGGCGAGTCCGCCCAGCGTCTCGGTCAGGCCAGCCACCACGGCCATGGCGTCGCCGGCCGGGTAGCCGCTCATGGTGAAGAACTGACCGGTGCCGTCGATCCCACCGCCGCCGAACCAGCCGAACAGCTTCTGGCTGCCGTGCGCGGCCATGGTCAGGCCGAGGGCGAGGCGCAGGAGCAGGAGGCCGGCGTCATAGGCGTGCGGGGAGGTCGTCGCGGACCCGGCGGTGTCCCGGGCCGGGCTGACGGTGGTGGTGGCGGCGGTCGTGCTCGGGCTGCTGCTCGGCATGCGCGTCTCCATCGATCGGGGTTCGGTCGTCGTCCGGCGCGGCCGGACACGGTCATGGGTCGGGTGGTGCGGCGGGCAGGGGTCGTCACCCACTGCCGTTGTTCAAATTTGAACCGCCTCCTCTTCGACCGTACCTCGAAGTTCGAATTTGAACAACTGACGGGCCGTCGGCGACTCGCGGGGCCCGTCCGGGCCGGGGAGGGTGGAGGCATGGCCCGACACAGGCAACACCGACGGGAGGCGCGGACCGGCACCCCGTTCCCCGAGGCGCTGGACGCCTTCGGCGAGCGCGTCCGGCTGATCACCCCCGACCAGTGGGACTCCCCCACCCCGTGCAGCGACTGGTCCGTCCGCGACCTGGTCAACCACCTCACCGGCGAGCAGCTCTGGGTGCCCGAGCTGCTGATGGGCGCCACCGTCGGCGAGATCGGCGGACGCCTCGACGGCGACGTGCTCGGCGACGACCCGGTCGCCGCCTGGACCGACGCCGCCCGGGCCTCCCGGGAGGCCTGGGCCGTCCCGGGCGCCACCGAGCTGACCGTCCACCTCTCCTTCGGGGACACCTCCGGCCAGTACTACCTGGACCAGCTCACCACCGACCTGGTGATCCACTCCTGGGACCTCGCCGAGGGCATCGGACGGCTCACCCGGCTCCCGGACGCACTCGTCGAGTTCGCGCTCGGCGAGTTCGCCGGGTACGGGGACCTCTCCGGCAGCGGGTTCTTCGACCCACCGGTGCCGGTGACGGAGGACGCCCCGCCGCAGACCCGGCTGCTCGCCCTCACGGGGCGGCGGGACGCGGGGTGAGCGGGCGACGGCAGCACGGAGGGGTGAACGGAGGGTGAGCGGGCGCACCCCGGGTGAACGGGCCCGGCGCCGGATACTGGAAGGCGACGGGGGAAGTCTTCCGTGCGAGAGGCGGGCGTGCCATGAGCCGCAGGCCTGACATCCTCGGCGAGTTCACCGCCGACCACCGGGCGGCCACCGAGCTGCTCGACCGGATCGAGGCCGCACCGGCCGACGACCCCGGACGCGGCGAGCTGGTCGCCCGGCTGACCGACCTGCTGTTCACCCACTGCGCCGCCGAGGAGGAACACCTCTTCCCGGTGGTGCAGCACGACGTGCCCGACGGCGGGGCGCTGGTCTTCCGCAGCATCCACGACCACCTGGCGATCGGGCAGTACCTCGCCGACCTCCAGGGGCTCGATCCCGGCGACCCGGCCCTCGACACCCTGGTGCGGGGCCTCGCCGAAACCCTGAGACGCCACCTGCGCGGCGAGGAGGAACAGCTCTTCCCGGCCGCCCGGAAGGCCCTGCCGGCGGCCGCCCGCACCGCGCTGGGCGACCGGCTGCGGGCGGAACGGGCCGAGCTGGAGGCCCCGGGTTGACCAGCCCGGCCGGCCGGTCAGCCCTCCGGGCGGTCAGTCGTTCCGGCCGGTCAGTCCTTCGGGCCGGCCAGTCCTTCGGGCCGATCAGTCCTTCGGGCCGATCACCGCGAACCGGGCACCCTCGCGGTCCCGCAGTCGCGCCACCCGCCCGTACGGGGAGTCGAAGGCCGGCCCGAGCGCCCCGCCGCCCAGCTCCACGGCCCTGGCCAGCGCCTCGTCGGTGTCCGGGACGGCGAACGAGACCTCCCAGTGCGGCGGTGTCCCCGCCGCACCGCCCGCCTGCTCCTTGGCCAGAGCCGCGACGCTGTGGCCCTCGGCGCGCAGCACCACCCGGTCGTGCTCCCAGCGGACGTCGAAGCGCTCCGGGTCACGGCCGTCCCAGCGGAACACCTCGCCGTAGAACAGTGCCGCCGCGAACGGGTCCGGGGTGCGCAGCTCGATCCAGACCGGCGCGCCGGGCAGGTCCAGCTTCCGGGCCCGGCCCAGCGGGCCCTCCCAGATGCCGAACACCGCGCCCGCCGGGTCCGCCGCGAAGGCCACCCGCCCGGCGTCGAAGGCGAGCGGGCCGACCGCCAGCGTCGCGCCGCGCTCGCGCACCGCGTCGGCGACGGCGTCGGCGCTCTCCGTCCCGAAGTAGCTGGTCCAGGCGAGCGGGACCGCCCCGACGCCGGCGACGCCCAGCCCGGCCACCGCCTCCCCGCCGGTCACCGCGTGCACGTACGGGCCGAAGCGGTCCGGCCCCCGCTCGAACTCCCAGCCGAGCAGGGGCCCGTAGAACTCCTTGGCGTCGTCCAGGTCCCGGGCCATCAGGCTCACCCAGCACGGTACGGCCGCCACACAGCGCACCCTGGCGGCCGTCTCACCGCTGCCCATCGCGAACCTCCTCCACCCACCCGGCTGCCGGGCCCCTCCCGACTCCCACGGCCCACCGGCCGCCCGGGACGCCCACAGCCTAGGCCGCCACCCGCAGCACGCCGGGGAAGCCATGCCCGGGATCGGCGCACCCGGTTCCCGAGGGGCTCGGTGTCGGCGTGGGCGTGGGCGCGGGGCTTGTCGACCCGATCCCGCGAGCGGGAAGAGGCAACCGAGTGGTCAGGGGCGTCCGGCCTCTGGCGAGCCGGCCCGATCCGACATCCGTCCACATGTGACGCAGGTCACATCACGCGGGGAAATTCCGGGGACGGATTCCCCGTTTCCGAGTACGTTGGAAGAAGCGGGGAGAATTTCCCCGGTATCTTGATGAGGAGCAGTCGTCGTGACCACCACCGCCGAGTCGGTCCGTCCCGCCGGGGGCGCGCGTACGCCGAAGTTGCGTGCGGACGCGAGCCGGAACCGGGAGCGGATCGTGCTGGCGGCCCGGGACGCGTTCGTCGAACACGGTGCGGACGTGCCGCTGGACGAGATCGCGAAGCGGGCGGGGGTCGGCAATGCCACGCTGTACCGGAACTTCCCGGACAGGGTGGCGCTGATCCACGAGGTGGCGGTGCTCGTCAAGAACCGCATCCTGGCCCTCGCCGAGACGGCGACGGCGGAGGCGGACGCTCCTGACGGCGACGGCCCGTTCGACGCCCTCCAGCGGTTCGCGCACGCGTCCGTCGGGGAGAAGATCGGCGGTCTGTGCACCTTGTTCAGCAACCATGTCGACCCGTTCGACCCGGAGTTGACCGAGATCCGGGAACGCCTGCAGGCCGCCGTGGGCGGTCTGATGGAGCGCGCCCGGACCGCGGGCGAGCTGCGGTCGGACGTCGACCCCGGTGATCTGTTCATCGCGATGAGCCAGTTGACCCGGCCGCTGCCGAACACGTCCTGCCGACTGCTCGACGAGTTCGTCCACCGGCACCTGCAGATCTTCCTGGACGGCCTGCGCGCGCCGGCCGCTTCGGTCCTGCCCGGCCGGGCCGCGACCTTCGAGGACTTCCAGCCCCAGAACTGACCGACCCACCAGTACCGACCAGCACCGACCGTCCGCCGGCGCCCCGCCGCGCCCCGGGCACGCCCATTCACCGCGCGCCCTTCCGCCGCACCTTGCCCGTGCGGTGAACCCGCCATTCCCGTACGGCACTTGACCGTTGCCGTCCGGCGCTCGACCGTTCACGCACACCACACGCACCGTGAAGTGAGTTCCCCCATGCCTCAAACCGACGCCCGCCCGGCGACGCTGCCCGATCCCCGGCGCTGGAAGGCGCTGATATTCATCGGCCTCGCCCAGCTGATGGTCGTCCTCGACGCGACCATCGTGAACATCGCCCTGCCGTCCGCGCAGCACGACCTGGGCATCTCCGACGGCAACCGCCAGTGGGTGATCACCGCCTACGCCCTGGCCTTCGGCGGCCTGCTGCTGTTCGGCGGCCGGATCGCGGACCTCTGGGGACGCAAGCGGACCTTCATCGTCGGCCTGACCGGCTTCGCCCTCGCCTCCGCGCTCGGCGGCGCCGCGGCCAACACCGCGATGCTGCTCGGCGCCCGCGCGCTCCAGGGCGTGTTCGGCGCGCTGCTCGCGCCGGCCGCGCTCTCGCTGCTCGCGGTGACCTTCACCGAGGCGCGCGAGCGGGCCAAGGCCTTCGGCATCTACGGTGCGATCGCCGGTGGCGGTGGCGCCATCGGTCTGATCCTCGGCGGCCTGCTCACCGAGTACATGAACTGGCGCTGGACCTTCTTCGTCAACATCCCGTTCGCCATCGTGGCCGCCGCCGGCGCCGTGCTGGTGATCCGCGAGCCCGCCGAGGGCCGCAACCGCAACCGGCTGGACGTCCCGGGCGTGCTGCTGGTGACCACCGGCCTGGTCTCGCTGGTCTACGGCTTCACCCGCGCCGAGTCGGACGGCTGGGCGTCCGGCACCACCGTGGGGCTGTTCATCGCGGCCGCCGTGCTGCTGGCCGCCTTCGTGCTGGTGGAGCTCCGGGTCAAGGCCCCGCTGCTGCCGCTGCGCGTGGTGCTCGACCGCAACCGCGGCGGGGTGTACCTGTCGCTGGGCATGGCCGTGATCGGCATGTTCGGCCTGTTCCTCTTCCTGACCTACTACATGCAGATCGTGCTCGGCTACAGCCCGGTGCTGACCGGCGTGGCCTTCCTCCCGATGGTGGCGGGCATGATCACCGGTTCGACCCAGATCGGCGCCCGGCTGATGACCAGGGTCCCGGCCCGCTACCTGATGGCGCCCGGCTTCCTCGTCGCCTCGGCCGGTATGTTCCTGCTGACCCACATCGGCCTGGACACCTCGTACCCGGCGCTGATCCTGCCCGGTCTGGTCCTGATGGGCCTCGGCATGGGCACCGCGTTCATGCCGGCCATGAGCCTCGCCACGCACGGCGTCCAGCCGCGCGACGCGGGCGTGGCCTCGGCGATGGTCAACACCTCGCAGCAGGTCGGCGGCGCCATCGGCACCGCGCTGCTGAACACCATCGCGGCCAGCGCGACCACCGGGTGGCTGGCCGCGCACGCCACCGTGGCGGCCACCTCGCCGGAGGCCGCCAAGGCGCTCCAGTTCCAGGGCATGGTGCACGGCTTCTCGACGGCGATCTGGGTGTCCTTCGGGATCCTGGTGGCGGCCGCCGCGGTCGCCTTCACCTTCATCAACGCCGGCCGGCCGGATGCCGCGGCGGGCTCGGACCAGGGTGCGGCGAAGGAGAACGAGGTCCCGGTGCTGGTGCACTGACGGCCGGGGTTCGCTCGGGTGCGTACGCGGCCCGTCCGGTGTCTTCCACGACACCGGACGGGCCGCTCGCCGTTTCCGGGGCCGCGGGAACCCCCGGGTCTCCCGGGCCGCAGGGCACCCCCCGGTTTTCCCGGACCGCAGGGGCACCCCCGGGTAGAAGTGGGGATCGCTCCCCGATTATGGTGGCCCCCAGTGCGAATCGGGGACTCCTCCCCGTTTCCTTCGGACCGAGGTGCGTGCACATGACCCGGAATCAGAGCCCTGGGCGGGGGCAGCGGGCCGCCGACTGGGCGGACGGCCGGCTGGGGATCTACTCCCTGGCCCGGGCGAACCTGCGGAAGGTCTTCCCGGACCACTGGTCCTTCATGCTGGGCGAGATCTGCCTCTACACCTTCCTGATCATCATCCTGACCGGTGTCTGGCTGACGCTGTTCTTCAAGCCCAGCATGGGCGAGGTGGTCTACGCCGGCTCGTACGTGCCGCTCAAGGGCGTCCCGATGTCGGAGGCCTACGCCTCCACCGTCGACATCAGCTTCGAGGTGCGCGGCGGACTGCTGATCCGGCAGATCCACCACTGGGCGGCGATCGTCTTCGTCGCCGCCATGTTCGTCCACATGATGCGGGTGTTCTTCACCGGCGCGTTCCGCAAGCCACGGGAGATCAACTGGGTCTTCGGCTTCCTGCTGCTCTTCCTCGGCATGCTGGACGGCTTCTTCGGCTACTCCCTGCCGGACGACCTGCTCTCCGGCACCGGCATCCGGTTCATCGAGGGCTCGATCCTCGCCGTGCCGCTGGTCGGCACGTACATCCAGATGTTCCTCTTCGGCGGGGAGTTCCCCGGCCACGACATCGTGCCGCGGTTCTTCACCATCCACGTGCTGCTGATCCCGGGCATCATGCTCGGCCTGCTGGTGGCCCACCTGATCCTGGTCTTCTACCACAAGCACACCCAGTGGGCCGGGCCCGGACGGACCGAGAAGAACGTCGTCGGCATGCCGCTGATGCCGGTCTACATGGCCAAGGCCGGCGGGTTCTTCTTCCTCGTCTTCGGCATCATCGCGCTGGTCTCGGCGATCGCGACCGTCAACCCGATCTGGGCGTACGGCCCGTACCGGCCGGACCAGGTCTCCACCGACGCCCAGCCCGACTGGTACATGGGCTTCGCCGAGGGCCTGATCCGGATCATGCCCGGCTGGGAGATCGGACTGTGGGGCCACACCCTCAACCTCGGGGTGCTCATCCCGTTCGCGCTGTTCCCACTGGTCCTGGGCGCCATCGCGGTCTACCCGTTCGTGGAGGGCTGGGTGACCGACGACAAGCGGGAGCACCACCTGCTCGACCGGCCGCGCAACGCACCCGTCCGCACCGCACTCGGCGCGGCCTGGATCAGCGTGTACCTGGTGGCCCTGACGGCCGGCGGCAACGACCTGATCGCCACCCACCTGCACCTGTCGCTCAACAGCATCACGTACGCCGCCCGCGTCGGCATCTTCGTCGTCCCGGTGGTCGTCTTCGTCGTCACCAAGCGCTGGTGCCTGGGCCTCCAGCGCCGGGACCGCGACAAGGTGCTGCACGGGCGCGAGACCGGTGTCATCAAGCGCCTGCCGCACGGCGAGTTCACCGAGGTGCACGCCCCGCTCCCGCCGCGGGAACTGCACCGGCTCACGGCGCACGAACAGCCCCGCCCCCTCGAACTGCCCGCCCCGCTGGACGAGAATGGAGTGGCCCGCCCGGCGGGGGCGCTCGCCCGCACCCGGACCCGGCTCTCCCGCGGATTCCACGGCGAGGGCAGCCGGATCCCCAAGCCCACCGCCGAGGAGTTCCGCGAGATCACCGAGGGCCACGGGCACTGACCCGCACCCCCCGACGGCACAGGGAGGACAGGTGCACGACCCAACCGACCGGATCGCCGACAGCAGGTACCTCCTGCTCACCACCTTCGGCGAGGACGGCAGCCGGATGGAATCGCAGCTCTGGGTGGTCCAGGACGGCACCGCCCTCGGGGTCTGGACCCCGGCCCACTCCGGCGAGGCCGAACGGATCCGCCGCCACCCCCGGGTGCTGATCGGCCCGTGCGACGCCCACGGGCGCCCCACCGGCCGCCAGGTCCCGGCGCGGGCACGGCTCTGCGACGCCGACGACACCGCCCGCTACCGCACCTCGCTGATCAACAAGTACGGCCTGACGGCGCTGGTCGTGCTGGCCCGCAGCCGGCTGCGCGTCGGGCTGGCCGGGACGGTCGGCATCCGGATCACGCCGAACGAACTGGAGCAACGACTGGTCGGCCCGGAGTGGCAGCCGCCGGGCAGCTACTGCGTCAACTGACGGACCGTTTCGACCGGCGGACCGTCGATCCCCACTGAGTGCCGGGGCCCCGGAAGGGGCGGCCCCGGCACTCGGCGTTTCCGAAGCCGCTCACGCGCTCACGACGGGGGGTGGAGGGTCGGGGGGCGGAGGGTCAGGACAGCGGGTGGGTCGGGACCGGACTGACCTCCTGGATCTCGCCGTGGGCCTTGGTGAGCAGCTGCGAGGCCAGCTCGTTGAGCGCGCGGGCCCCCGCGATCTCCTCGCCGACCCTCAGCTGTTCCGGGTCGGAGGGGTGGCGGCTGCTGTAGCCGTGGGCGCGCATTTCCGTCCCGTCGGCGAGCCGCAGCATCGCGGCGGCGCTGGTCCGCGGCCCCTCTTCGCGAAACTCCATCTCGATGTGCCAACCGACCAGAGTCTGCATGGCGGATCACCTCCATCGGTTACCCCTCCAGAGTGCGCCGCGCCCACCGTGAACACCAGGCCAGCCCGGCCGGGGCGGCAGCGGGGCGGCACTTGGGGCGGCACCGGAGCGGCACCGGAGCGACATCGGAGCGACATCGGGGCGACACCGGGGAGCGAGTTGAACGCGTTCAACTGTGCCGCGTAGAGTCGGCGAAGAAAGCATTTGAACGCGTTCAATGGGGTGTGTCCACGATGGGAAAAGGCACCACGGAGCTGGTCGACCTGCTGATCCTGCTCGGCATGGGCGCCGTCGTCCCGCTCGGCCTCGCCCTGGTCGCCGAGCCCGGGCTCGCCCGGATCCGCCGGCTCTGGCCGCTCGCCGCCGTACCCGGTGCGCTCTCGCTCTGGCTGCCGCGCGGCGGCCTGGCCACCGGCTGCGCCGTGCTCTACGCCCTCGGCACCCTGGCCGTCGCCCTGCACGCGCCGCTGCGGCTGGCCCGCACCCGCTCGCTCGCGCCCGCCGAGATCGCGGTGCTCACCGCGCTCGCCGCGCCCTCGGTGGCCGGGGTCGCCCTCGTCGCCGAACGCTCCGGCTACCCGCTGTTCGGCTTCGAGCCGCACATCCTCGCCCTCACCGTCCCGCACTTCCACTACGCCGGGTTCACCGCCGCCCTGGTCGCCGGACTGGTCTGCCGCGCCGCCCGCCCGGACTCGACCGCGGCCCGCTGCGCGGCGCTCAGCGTCCCGGCGGGCACCCTGCTGGTGCTGGCCGGGTACTTCCTCGGCGACTGGTGGCAGTTCGCCGGAGCCGCCGTACTGACCACCGGAATGTGGCTGGTCGGCCTGGTCACCTGGCGCGAACTGCGGCCCCGCGGCGGCGATCCCGTCACCGCGCGCCTGCTCGCCGTCTCCTCGGCCGTCCTCGCGCTCACCATGCTGCTCGCCCTGTGGTGGGCGTTCGGCCGGGCCGCCGGACTCCCCCACCCCACCCTGACCTGGATGGCCGCCACCCACGGCGTCGGCAACGCGCTCGGCTTCGCGCTCTGCGCCCTGCTCGCCTGGCGCCGGATCGCCGCGGACCGGACCGCCGTGGACCGGACCGCCGTGGACCGAACCGCCGTGAGCCGGACCGCCGTTGCCCTGATCGATCCCTCGGAGACCGCTCGATGAACGACTACAGCTACCCCGAGCTGGGCGCCAGCCGCACCGGCGAGCTGCCCGCCGGCTACAACCACCTGCGGCACAGCGCACTCATCGGCCACGGCCGCCCGGCGCTGGAGGCCGCCGGTGCCGCCCTGCTCGACTGGCGGATGCACCGGCTCGCGGGTGTCCGGATCGACGCGGCGTCCGACCGGGCCGCCCCCGGCGTCGCCGTGCGGTGCGCCATCGGCCTCGGCCCGCTCCGGGCCGGCGCCCCCAACCGGGTGCTGGCCACGGTCGACGGCCCCGACCGGTACGGCTTCACCTACGGCACCAGGACCGGCCACCTGGCCCGCGGCGAGGAGACCTTCCTGGTCGAGCTGACCCCGGACGGCCGGGTCCGCTTCTCCGTCACCGCCTTCAGCCGACCGGTCGCCCGGTACGCCCGCCTCGCCGGCCCACTGCTCCCCCTCGCCCAGCGAGCCTTCGCCCGCCACTGCGGACGCGTGCTGGCCCGGATCGCGGCACAGGCCGGTTGAACGGCGGGCGGCCGGCACGCCACCACCGCCGTCCACCGGCCCGGACCGTGTCGCCGGTCTGCCGAGCGGCGGGCGTGGGGCGTGGGGCGTGGGGCGTAAAGCGCTGGTCGGGGTGGTGGGTCGTTCGGAATGATCGGCGGATGATGTCGATGCGACCGATCCTGGAGATCTCCGCCCCCGACGGCTTCGCGCTCTGGCCGACGGGCAGCCACGGGCCGTACGGGAGCCTCGCGCTGAGCGGGCGGCTGACGGCGGCCGAGGTCGGGACGGCGGTGTGGTTGCTGGCCGATCGCAACGACGTCGAGCCCGACCCCGGGCAGGCCGAGGAGCGCGGTCCCCGGCCGGCGGACCCGGTGGGGGCCTTCCTGCACGGGCTGCTCGGCGAGTCGCACCCCTACGCGCCCGGCGGGCTGGTGGTGACCGACTCGGTCACCGGCGCCACCTTCGAGCCGGGCTGCTGCAACGGCCTGGAGGACTGGCGCGAGTGGCTGAACGTCACGGACGGCTCCGGCACCGCCTGGTTCGGACACGATCCCGACGCCCGGGCCGAGTGCGTCGGCCGGGTCGTCCGGCTGACCCAGAACGCCGCGGACGGCGAGGACGGCGAGGACGGGAAGGCCCCGGTGATCGAGCTGCCGGTGGACGAGCTGCGCCGGCTGCTCGCCGGTGCCGAGCGGGACCTGCGGGACTTCCTCGCCCTGGCCGCGAGCTGGACCCGGCGGCAGCTGCCCGACCACGCCACCGCCGTCACCGCCGCGCTCACCCGGGCGCTGGACCTGGAGCCGGACCTGGAGCCGGACCAGGAGTCCCCGGCATGACCAGCTTCCACACCCACCGGGCCCGGGTGCACGACGCCTCGCTCCCGCCGCACCGGCGGCACGCCGCGCTGCGCACCTGCCTGACCCGCTTCGCGCCGTACGGCCTGCGGGCGACGTACCACCACCTCACCGTCAGCGCCCGGATGCCGCGCCTCCTGGAGGCCGACCCGGAGGCGCTGGTCCGCGCGGTGGACGAGCTGCACGAGGCGCGCGAGCTGTGGCGGGCCCGGGCCGAGGAGTACGCGGCGCGGCGGCGGGCGCAGAAGCGGGCCGGGCGGCGGCTGCCGCCGGAGACGGCGTGGTGGAACCGGCTCTGGTGGGGTTCGCCGAACGCGGCCTGGGAGCACGACCCGTTCCTGCACCCGCCGTTGCGGCTGCCCGACTACGTCCGGCGGCAGAACGCGCTGCTGGACGGCGTCGAGCTGCCCGGGTGCCCGGCGTGCGGGGAGCAGGGCCCGCCGGTCCCGCTGCCGACCGGGCACGTGGACGGCCGGGCCGAGCTGTGCCGCACCTGCGCACGGGTGCTGACGCCGTGCGGCTGCGGGCGGTGGCACCGCTTCGAGCCGGTCCTGCGGATCGGCTGGAGCCGGATCTGGCGACGGGAGCACATGACCGGCACGGGCGAGCCGAGCCCGCTGCGGCCGCGCCTGCGGGGGACGGCCCGGGTGGAGCGGTTGGAGTCGTACACCGTCCTGTGGGGGTCAGGAGTGGTGCGCCGGGACCGTGACCAGTAGCGCGCCGCTGTCCTGGACCAGGACCTCGAAGTGGTCGATGTCCCCGGGCTGGAGGGCCGCACCGCCGGTGGTGCGCACAGTGCCGCTCCCGTCCCCACCCCCGCCCCCGCCCCCGTAGCCGCTCGCGGGGACGGACCAGCTGGTGACGGTCTGCTGTTCGCCGGTGTGCGAGACGGCGACCAGTCGGCAGGTCAACGGGCCCTGGACGCCGGAGAGTCGCAGGCTGACCTGGGTGCCCCAGGCGGTGCCGTTCAGGCCGACGGTGGCGTGGGCGCCGGTGCTCGGGTCGGTGGCGCTGAACTGCTCGGCCACCGCGACCACGGCGGGCGTCTGCTCGGCGGTGAGCACGGCGGCGGTGACGGCGGGGCCGGCCGCCACCATCGCGGTCGCGGCCAGGGCCAGCACCAGCCGCCGGATCCGGCCCCGCCGCCGGGTGGTGCCGACCTCGGCGACCAGCCGGTCCAGCAGCCGCGGGTCCGGCTGCGGGACGGGGCCCGCCGGGTCCGTTCCGGCGGCCCGCGCGGTGGCCGCGTACTCGGCCAACAACGGCTCCACGGTGGCGAGTTCGGCCACCTGCTCGGCACACTGCGGACAGTCGGCGAGGTGCCGTTCGAAGGCGGCGCGCTCGGCGGGCTCCAGCAGGCCGAGAACGTACGCGCCGGCGTCCACGTGCTCCGGGCCGCCGGCGGCGTCGCGAGGCACTCCGGAGGCGTCGTCCGGCGGGCCGGGCGTCCGGTCGCGGTCAGGGTCAGGGTCGGGGTGTCCGGTCACGATGTCACTCCCCGTTCCTCCAGCGCGAGCCTGAGCGAGCGCAGCGCGTAGAACACCCGCGAGCGCACCGTCCCGGCCGGGATGCCGAGTTCGGCGGCCGCCTCGACGGCCGTGCGGCCCTTCAGGTAGGTCTCGACGATGATCTCGCGGTGCGCGGGCGAGAGGTCTCCGAGCGCGTCCGCGACGGTCATCATCCGCAGGGCCCGATCGATCTCGTCCTCGGCGGGCAGCTGCTCCAGCACCGCGGCGTCCACTTCGCGAGGCCGGGCCAGGGCGCTGCGGTGGCCGTCGATCACGATCCGCCGGGCGACCGTGACCAGCCAGGGCCGCAGCGAGCCGGCCTCCGGGTCGAGCCGGTGGATGTTGCGCCAGGCGCGGACCAGCGTCTCCTGCACGACGTCCTCGGCCCGCTGCCGGTCCCCGGCGACCAGGTGGAGCACGAACCCGAACAGCGGACCGGCGTGCTCCCGGTAGAGGGCGCGCATCAGGTCCTCGTCCGGCGTCGCCCCCGTGCCCTGGCCGTCGGGGCGGCCGACGGGGTGCTCCTCGGTCACCACTTCATCGTTGCGCACCCTGGTCTCCTGGTCGAGGGCGGTCGGGACCGGTCAGTAACCCGGGGTGCTGGGCATCGGGTTGCTGGGCGCCGGGGTGCTGGGCGCCGGGGTGCTCGGAGCCGGGGTGCCGGGCATCGGCATGGAACCGCCCGTGGCGCCCGCCTTGCCGCCGCTCGGGGTCAGCGCGAACCAGGTGCCGCCGACGCCCTGGCCCTTGGTGTCGCCGGGCTTGGTGTCCGGCGAGTAGCGGTAGGCCGGCCAGCCGTTCAGGGTGACCTGCTTGGTGCCGTCGGCGCGGGTGACGGTGCCGACCAGCTTGCTGTCGATGCCCTTGACCGTGACGTCGCCGTTGGCGTGTTCGGGCGGCCAGATGACGGCGCAGCTGCCGTTGCAGGAGGACTCCGGCGGACTGTTGCGGTCCTGGTCGAAGCGGTAGAGCGTGAAGCCGGCGCTGTCGGTGACGATCGTGCCCAGCTTCGGGTCCTGGGCGGTCTGCATGGTCACGCTCGCCGGGGCGCTCGGGCTGCTCGACGGGTGCGACGAGCCGCCGGACGCACCGCAGCCGGCGATCAGGGCCGCCGCCGCGATGCCGGAAGCGGTCAGCGCCACGGTCCTGCGGCGGGTACGGAGTGTGCTGGGCATGGGGTGCCTCCCGCGAGGGGGACGGGTTCGGGACGGACCGGACACCCTTCCGTACGGGCGGTGGCCGCCGAGTGCTCAACCCGGGTGCCGAAGGCTCCGGAATACCCCGTCGACCGGGACCGTTGTGGCGGGCAACGGTCTGAACCGCCACCTTCGGAAGGGAAGGAATCGCGAGATGAGCAGCACGGTCGAGCTGACCAAGGAGAACTTCGACGAGATCGTCCCGGGCCCGGAGGGCAAGGACTTCGTCTTCATCGACTTCTGGGCCGGATGGTGCGGGCCTTGCCGCCAGTTCGCCCCGGTGTTCGAGAAGGCGGCCGAGCGCCACCCGGACCTGGTCTTCGCCAAGGTGGACACCGAGGCGCAGCAGGAGCTGGCTGCCGCGTTCGAGGTCCAGTCGATCCCGACGCTGGCGATCATCCGCGAGGGCGTGCTCGTCTTCTCGCAGCCCGGCGCCCTGCCGGAGGCGGTGTTCGAGGACCTGATCAACCAGGCCCGCAGCCTGGACATGGCCGATGTGAAGCGCAAGGTCGCCGCGGAGCAGGCGGCCGGCGGCCAGGCCTGATCCGGACGCGGCCGGGCCCGGTCCGGACGCCCGAGGGCCCGGGGAGCACCGTCTCCCCGGGCCCTCGGCGTACCCCGCCGAGCCGGGCCCTCGGCGTACCCCGCCGACCCGGGCCCGCGCCGCACTCCGGCCGTGGCCCGTCAGGTGGGTTCGGCGCCCCAGGCGGCGAGCCGGCCCGCGAGCGCCCGCACCTCGGCGCGCAGTGCGGCGGGCTCCCGGACGGTGAACGGCCGGCCCAGACCGGCCAGCAGCACCGCGACGCCGTCGAGGTTCTGCGCCCGGGCCCGCAGCAGCACCCGGTCCTCGGCGAGTTCGGTGAGCGTGCCGACGGCGGGCGGCAGCCTGCGGCGGGCCTCGGCGAGGCCGAGCTCCAGCTCCACCTCCACCCGGTGCCGCCAGGGCGCGGCGGCCAGTGACTCCACCACCCGCTGGACCGGGTCGAAGTCCTCGGGCGGCTCGAAGCCGGCCTCGCCCTGCTCCACCCGGGTGATCCGGTCCAGCCGGAAGGTGCGCGGCTCGCCGCTGCGGTGGTCGAGCCCGGTGGTGTACCAGCGCCCGGAGTGGAAGACCAGCCCGTACGGGTCGAACTCGCGCTCGCTGGGCCGGTCCTCGCGGTCCCGGTAGGCGAGCCGCACCCGGCGCCGGCGGCGGGCCGCCTCGGCCAGGGTGAACAGCGCGGAGGCGGCCGGGCCCGGGCCGGTGGCCGGGACGGCGGTGAGGCCCAGGGTCTGTTCGACGGCGCGGACGCGGTCGCGCAGCGGCGGGGGCAGCACTCGCTGGATCTTGGCGAGGGCGGTCCCGGTGGCCTCCTCCCCCACCGCCAGGCCGGAGCTGCGGCCGGCCAGCAGGCCGAGCACGACGGAGGCGGCCTCCTCCGGGTTGAGCATCAGCGGGGGCAGTCGGTAGCCGGGCCGCAGGCGGTAGCCGCCGTAGCGGCCGCGGTCGGCCTGGACGGGGATGCCGAGTTCGGCCAGCCGGGAGGCGTAGCGGCGGACGGTGCGCTCGTCCACGTCGAGCCGGGCGGCCAGTTCGGCGCCGGTCAGGCCGGGGCGGTCCTGGAGCAGCTCCAGCAGGGCGAGGATCCGGCTGACCGGGTGCTCCACCGTGTGCTCCTCCTGTCTCCTCGCCGCCGCCGTGTGGCGTCCGTGCGGTCTCCGTGTCGCCGCCGTCGCCGCCGTGTCGTCCTTCGGGAGGCCGTACCGGAGGCTGTTCCGGGCGCCCTTCCGGGCGCCCTTCCGGAGGCGTGACGACGACTCGGAGGAAATCCGGGCGACTTCCGTCCGGATCCGATCCTAGAGTCGGCGGTGGAGGAGGCCCCACCGCGGAGCGGTCCTTCCACGGGCCCGTCGACGCCTCCGCGGCCCGTCGAGGCCTCCCCCACCATCCCCACCGACGAAGGAGTGATCCACCATGAGCACGTTCGTACTGGTCCCCGGATTCTGGATCGGCGCCTGGGCCTGGGACGAGGTGGCCGCGCCGCTGCGTGCCGCCGGGCACCGTGTGTACGCCGTCAGCCTGCCGGGGGTGGCCGAACGCGCGGTCGAGACGGGCGAGTTCGGGCTGGAGGACCACATCGCCGACCTCGCCGGGCTGCTGGTCGGGGAGGACCTGTCGGACGTCGTCCTGGTCGGGCACAGTGGCGCCTGCGCCCCGGTGGGCGGGCTCGCGGACCGGATGCCGGAGCGGATCCGCCGGGTGGTCTACCTGGACAGCGGCCCGCTGATCGACGGCTCCGCGGTCCAGGACATCTGGCAGCCCGACTACCGGCGGACGGCCGAGGCCTCGGTGGTCGACGGCCGTCTCCCGATGCCGTCCTGGGAGTACCTGGCCGAGCACGGCGCGAGCGTGGCGGGGCTGGACGAGGCCGCCCTCGCGCGCATCCGCTCCCGCGCCACCCCGCACCCGGCCGGGGCGTTCCGGGACCGGCTGCGGCTGACCGGCGCCGGAGCCGCGCTGCCGCAGGCGCTGGTGTCCTGCTCCTTCCCGCTCTCCCAGGTGCGCGAGCTGATCGCCGCCGGGCACCCGTACTTCGCCGGGATGTCCGGGCCGAACTGGGAGCTGCGCGAACTGCCCACCGGGCACTGGCCGATGTTCTCCCGCCCGGCCGACACGGCGGCGCTGCTGGCGGAGCTCGCCGCGCTCTGAGCCGACCCGTCGCCGGGCCCGGGCCCCGGTCTGTCCCGTCCGTGCCCACCGGTGTGCCCGACGGCGCCCTCCGCGTGTCCGTCCGTCGCGCAACCGCGCCCGGACCGGCAGGATGGGGCCCACGCCGTACCCGAGCGAGGAGCGAGCACCCGTGCGCGACCAGCCCAGCCGGACCGAACCACCGGACGCCGTGCCGGAGTTCCGGACGGGCCGCGGCCCGGCGCCGGCCGCCCCGCCGCGCGTCGCGCCCGGCTCCCGCGCCATGGCCGCCCCGCGGACGCGCGACGAGCCCGCGCGGTGGCCGCTGCGGGCGGTCCCGGTCGGGCCCGGGTACGGAACCGAAGGCGGCCGCGGCCCGCTCTCCCGCGGGGCCGCCCCGACCGGCGGCCGGGACGGGGACCGGCGCGCCCGGCCGCTCGACATCTGCGACCGCACGCAGGCCGCCCCCGCCAGGCCGGCCGGGGTGGCCACCGAGACGACGGAGGACAGGGCATGACCAGCACCGCCGAGGAGTACGACGTCATCGTCCTGGGGGCCGGCCCGACCGGCGAGAACGTGGCGGACCGGACGGTCGCCGCCGGGCTGCGCACCGTGATCGTGGAGGCCGAGCTGGTCGGCGGCGAGTGCTCGTACTGGGCGTGCATGCCCAGCAAGGCGCTGCTGCGACCGGTGGCCGCACTGGCCGAGGCCCGCGCGGTGGCCGGCTCCCGGGAGGCGGTCGGCGACGGGCGGCTGGACCCGGCCGCGGTGCTGGCCCGGCGGAACTCCTTCACCTCCGACTGGAAGGACGACGGCCAGGTGAAGTGGCTGCGGGACACCGGCATCGAGCTGGTCCGCGGCCACGGCCGGCTGGCCGGGGTCCGGACGGTGACGGTGGAGGCCGAGGACGGCGGCGAGCGGGTGCTCACCGCCCGGCACGCCGTCGTGGTGTGCACCGGCAGCCGCCCGGTGCTGCCCGCGCACGTGCCGGGGCTCGCCGAGGCCCACCCGTGGACCAACCGGGAGGCCACCGGCTCGCAGAGCGTTCCCGGGCGGCTGGCCGTGGTCGGCGGCGGGGTGGTCGGGGTGGAGATGGCCGCCGCCTGGCGGGCGCTCGGCTCCGAGGTGGTGCTGCTGGTGCGCGGTGAGAGGCTGCTGCCGCGGATGGAGCCGTTCGCGGGCGAGCTGGTGGCGCAGGGCCTGCGGGCCGCCGGGGTGGACCTCCGCTTCGGCACCGAGGTCACGGCGCTGGAGCGGGCGGACGGTTCCGGGCCGGTGACCCTCACGCTCGACGGCGGCGGGACGCTGACCGCCGACGAGGTGCTGTACGCGACCGGCCGGGCCCCGCGCACCGCCGACGTCGGGCTGGAACAAGTCGGCCTGAAGCCGGGCGACTGGCTGGAGGTGGACGACAGCTGCACGGTGCTCGGCGTGGACGGCGAGTGGCTCTACGCCACCGGGGACGTCAACCACCGGGCGCTGCTCACCCACCAGGGCAAGTACCAGGCCCGCATCACCGGCGCGGCGATCGCCGCCCGCGCCCAGGGGCGCCCGCTGGACACCTCGCGCTGGGGCGCGCACGCCGCGTCCGCCGACCTCGCGGGCGCGCCCCAGGTGGTGTTCACCCAGCCCGAGGTCGCCGCCGTCGGTCTGACCCGGGCCGCCGCCGAGGCGGCCGGGCTGCGGGTGAAGACCGTCGACCACGAGATCGGCTCCGTCGCCGGGGCCTCGCTCTACGGCGACGACTACCGCGGCCGGGCCCGGGTGATCTTCGACCTGGACCGGAAGGTCCTGGTCGGCGCCTGCCTGGTCGGCCCCGGGGTGGCCGAACTGCTGCACTCGGCGACCGTCGCGGTGGTCGGCGAGGTGCCGATCGACCGGCTCTGGCACGCGGTGCCCTCGTACCCGACGATCAGCGAGGTCTGGCTGCGGCTGCTGGAGGACTGCCGGGGGTAGCCCGCCGGCGCGGTCGTCCGGACGGCCGACGTTCTCGTCGGCCTCCCGGGTGACCGGCGCGGCGAGATGTGACCACCGGTGGACGGCGGGACACTGACAGGCGGGGGCCGTCCCGGGGGGCCGTACACGTGACCAGGTGGTGTGAGGCATGACCGAGGTGCTGTTGGCCGTCGGAACCGAGAAGGGCCTCTTTCTCGGCCGTAGCCGCGACCGGCTGACGTGGGAGTTCAGCGGGCCGCACTTCCCGATGAACGCGATCTACTCCGTCTCCGTCGACCGCCGCGACGGCCGGACCAGAATCCTGGTCGGCGCCGACAGCAGCCACTGGGGGCCCTCGGTCTGGCGCTCCGACGACCTCGGCGCCAGCTGGTACGAGCCGCCGCAGCCGGCCATCCGCTTCCCCGAGTCCACCGGCGCCTCGCTCACCCGGGTCTGGCAGCTCCATCCCGCCGGAGCGGAGGCCCCCGGCGTCGTCTACGCGGGCACCGAACCGGCCGCGCTGTTCCGCTCCACCGACGGCGGCGAGAGCTTCGCGCTGGTCGAGCCGCTCTGGAACCACCCGCAGCGGCCGCAGTGGGGCGCCGGCTACGGCGGCCAGGGCCTGCACACCATCCTGACCGACCCGCGCGACCCGCAGCGGCTGCTGGTCGCCGTCTCCAGCGGCGGCGTCTACCGCAGCAAGGACGGCGGCGACAGCTGGCAGCCCTCCAACACCGGCCTGCGCGCCGAGTTCTTCCCGGAGGAGGGCCAGTACCCCGAGTTCGGCCAGTGCGTGCACAAGGTCGCCCAGGACCCCGTCCACCCGGACCGGCTCTACCTCCAGAACCACGGCGGCGTCTACCGCAGTGACGACTGGGGCGGCAGCTGGCGCTCGATCGTGGACGGGCTGCCCGCCGAGTTCGGCTTCGCCGTGGCCGCCCACCCGCGCCGGGCCGACACCGCCTACCTCTTCCCGCTCGGCGGCGCGGACGACCGCATCCCGCCCGGCCGCCGCTGCCGGGTCTTCCGCACCACCGACGGCGGCACCAGCTGGCAGCAGCTCGCCGAGGGCCTGCCCGGCGAGGACCACTACGGCATCGTCCTGCGCGACGCCCTGCGCACCGACGACGCCGACCCGGCCGGCATCTACTTCGGAAACCGGACCGGCGACGTCTACGGCAGCCGGGACGAGGGCGAGAGCTGGTCGCTGCTGCTCTCCCACCTGCCGGACGTGCTCTGCGTCCGGGCCGCGGTGGTGGCCTGAAATAACCGGTTGCCCGGCCGCGGCGCCTCGGTGAGCATGGGCCGCCGTACGAACGATCGCGAGATCGTGAGCGAGATTCGTGGGCGAGATTGTGGGGTGGGCCATGGCCGAGGACTGGGTGGTCAAGCGGAGTGCCGACGGCGAGCCGGTGCTGCGCTACGTGCCGGGAGAGCGGGAGGGGCGGCCCTGGGCCGACCTGCTGGAGGTCCTGGACGCGTCGGCGGACGCCGCCGGGTACATCCGGGCCGAGCTGCCCGGGTGGGTGGTCTCCGGCCCTCCCGCGCTCGGACAGGAGCTGGTGGCGCACGGCGCGCGGGTGCTGCGGCACGCCCACACCTTCCGCCGCGACCTGCGCGCCGATCCCCCGCCCGCCGACTGGGCCGGCACGCCGCTGCGCGAAGGCCTGCGGGCGGTGCCCTGCGACCGCGCGCCGGAAGAGGTGTTCGAGGCCTGGCGGGCCGCCTTCGCCCCCGGCCACGTCGACCACTACCCGGTCTCGGATGCCGAGTCGCTGACCGAGCGGCTCACTCCGCTGCTCGAGGGGAAGGTCATCGGCCCGGTGCTGCCGTCCAGCCTGCTCGCGGTGGACGCCGAGGACCGCGTGGTCGCCGGGCTGATCCTCACCGACCGGGACGGCCTGCCCTGGGTCGCCGACGTCTTCCGCCACCCGGAGCGCGGCTACCGCGGTCTCGGCGCCGACCTGCTGCGCCGCACCCTCGGGGACGCCGCGGCGCGCGGGCACGCCGACGTGACCCTGGTGGTGTCCGAGGGCAACCCGGCCCGCCGGGTCTACGAGTCGCTGGGCTTCCTGCTCCAGGAGACCTCGCTGACGGTGGTCGTGCCCGACGCGGCCCAGGCGGTCTGACCGCGGCGCCCTGAGCCGCGGGAGCCCAGACCGCGGCGCCCTGGATCGCGGAGCCGTTGGACCGCGGAGCCGTGGACCGCGGCGGCCGGACCTCGCCCGCGCCCCGCGGTTCAGGGCCGGGCGAGCTCCAGGACCGCGATCCCGCCCAGCACGGTGAACGCGGCGGTCAGCCGCAGCCGGCCGAGCCGCTCGCGGAACACCACGGCGGCGATCAGCGCGGCGATCACGATGCTGGTCTCGCGCAGCGCAGCGATCGTCGCCAAGTCCCCCCGGGCCTGCGCCCACACCACCAGCCCGTACGCCGTCAGCGAGAGCACCCCGCCGACGATGCCCAGCGGCACCGCCCGGCCCGCCCCGGCGAGCAGGGCGGGACCGCGCCGGACCCGGACGATCAGCGCCAGCACCGGCCCCTGGAGCAGGAACAGCCAGGCCACGTAGCCGCCCACCGTCCCGGACGCCCGCACGCCGCTGCCGTCCAGCACCGTGTACACGGCGATCATCACGCCCGTCCCGGCCGCGGCCCCGAGTGCGGGCAGCTGCGCCCGCCCGGGTATCCCCCGGGCGAAGGCCAGGCCGAACAGCCCGCAGGAGATCACCAGCACGCCCAGCAGTTCGCCCGCGCCCAGGTGCTGGCCGAGCAGCGTGGCCGATATCAGCGCCACCAGCAGCGGCGCGCTGCCCCGGGCGATCGGGTACATCTGGCCGAAGTCGCCCAGCTGGTAGGCCCGAAGCAGCAGCACCGTGGACGTCACCTGGACCGCGACCGAGGCCAGCAGGTACGGCCAGGCGCCGGCCGCCGGCAGCGGGTTGAGCACCACCATGACGAGCGCGCAGGCCGTGTAGGTCAGGTTGATCAGCGTGAAGCCGACCAGTTTGTCCGGGATGCGGTGCGCCAGCCCGTTCCAGACGGCGTGCAGCACGGCGGCCGTGAGCACGGCCACCGGCACCGCCGGGACACCTCCGAACACCACGGACCTCCCCTCGAGCGGCCCGCCGGAACCGACGGACCTGGAACCGGATTCCACGCTACCCTAGATCCATGGAAGAGCGTTCCGAATTTCCCACGCCCCTGGAATCCCGGCTCGCGGCACGGATCCGGGCCCGGCTCGGCGAGCTGCGCGGCACCGAGGCCCGGGTCGCCCAGGTGGTGCTCGATCGGGGCGCCGGCCTGGTGCACCTGAGCGTCAGCGACGTCGCGACGCTGGCCGGCACCGCCCCCTCCTCGGTGGTCCGGGCCTGCCAGCGGCTGGGCTTCCGCGGCTACCAGGAGCTGAAGATCGCCGCCGCTCGGCAGGCCCCCGCCACCGCGCCCGCGCCCGCCGACGAGGGCGACCCGGCGGCCCGGGCGCTCACCGAGACCCTGAGCGCCGCCCGGGCCGCCCTGGACGGCCTCACCGCCACCCTCTCCGCGGCCGACCTGCGGGCCGCCGCCGAACTGCTGGACGGCGCGAGCCGGGTGGTGCTGCTCGGCGCCGGGCTGTCCGGCGCGGTGGTCCTCGACCTCGCCTACCGGCTGCGCGCGCTCGGCCTGCTGGTGGACGCCCCCGCCGACCCGGTCACCGCCCAGCTGGCCGCCGCCGGGCTCGCCCCGGGCACCGCCTGCCTGGCCGTCAGCCACACCGGCGCCACCCGCAGCGTGGTGGACGCCGCCCGGCTGGCCCGCGGGGCCGGGGCCGGGGTGCTGGCACTCACCAGCTACGCCCGGTCCCCGCTGACCGACACGGCCACCGTGACCCTGGTCGCGGGCGGCCAGGACCTGGTCTTCGGCCTGGAGACCACCGCCAGCCGGCTCGCCCACCTGGCCGCCGTGGACGCCCTCGCCCAGACCCTGCTGGCCCTGCGCGGCCCCCGGGCCGAGCGCGCCCTCAGCCTGTCGGCGGACGTCACCGCGGCCTACGCGTACTAGCGCACCGACCCACCGCACCGGTCGCGGACGGCGCCCGCCAGGACACCGGTCAGAACACCTAGCCCTTGTGCCCGCCCTCGATCCGGGCGCCGCGCACCACGACCATGGTCAGGCCGACCGCGACCAGCAGTTCCGCCCAGAAGAACGCCGCGTAGTCCAGCAGCGAACCGATCGGCGGGTTGCCGGGCGCGGCGTTGCGCATGCCGACCAGGGCGAACAGCGTGGCCGCCATCCAGCCGAGGGCGGGCCAGACGATCCCGCGCCGCTGTCGGACGATGAGCCAGGCCGCCACCAGCACGGACAGCGCCAGCGCCCACATCGCGGCCATCATGAACCAGGCCAGGATGAAGGTGCTGCGCGAGCGGCTGATCCGCTCGGTCACCGCGATGCCGCCGTCCTCGCTCACCTCGTCGGTCTGCCGGAAGACGAAGAAGGGGTCGGCCCCCGTCAGGCCGATCACCACCGGGGCGGGCCGCCCGCCGACGGTGGCCTGGAACCCGACCAACGCGTTGTAGTGGTCGAACGGGTAGTCCGAGACCCGCCCGTCGAAGAGGCTGAAGGACACCGCGCTGGAGCCGATCTGCTGACCGGCCGGGTACCTGAGCGTGCTCTGTTCCAGCGAGGTGGTCTCCAGCACGACGTCCCCCGCCGGGACCAGCGGGCTGTCCGCCTGCCCCAGGGCGCCGTGCGGCTGGACCAGGACCTTCGCCGTGAGCGTCTGCGCGGCCGCGTCCACCCGCTGCAGCGTCACGTCGACCTCCAGGAAGTCCGGCCCGGGCGCGGTGCCCACCACCTGGGCGTGGTCGCGGCTGGAGCGCTCGTCGAGGTAGAGCAGCAACCCGGCCGCGCAGAACAGCAGGATCGCCGCCAGCACCGCGTACGGGCGCCAGGGCGCGACCCTGGGCACAGGCGCCGCGCTCCGCGTGGCCCGCACCCGGGCGTGGATGCGGACCCGCGGCCGGGCCGCCGGGCGCGTGCTCCGGACGACCCGCCGGTGCGGCGGCGCGCTCATCGGCCTGCTCCCACGGTCGGCGGTGGCGGCTCCGGGTGCCGCCTGTCCCGCCACCCTCCGGGCGGCCGCGGCCGGGGCGCAACCGCACGGGGCCGATCGGGCTGACCGGGGCCTCGGCGGGGACGTCGGCCGGGAACCCGGCGCAGGACCCGGCCGGGGAGCCGCCGGGAACCCGGCCGCAGGGTCCGCCGGAGACTCGGCTGCGGAGTCCCCGGAGACTCGGCAAAGAGGCTGGTCGGAGGGGCTGTGTAGGCTCAACGGTCATGGCGAGGGTGACGCGGGACGATGTGGCACGGGTGGCGGGGACGTCCACGGCGGTCGTGAGTTATGTGATCAACGACGGGCCGCGGCCGGTGGCGGCGGCGACCCGGGCGCGCGTGCTCGCGGCGGTCGAGGAGCTCGGCTACCGGCCGAACCGGGTCGCCCAGGCGATGGCCCGACGGCGGACCGACCTGCTCGGGATGGTCGTTCCGGACGCCCGCCAGCCCTTCTTCGCCGGGCTCGCGCACGCCGTCGAGCAGGCCGCAGCCGAGCACGGCCGGCTGCTGCTGATCGGCAACTCCGACTACGCCGACGAGCGCGAGGCCCACTACATCCGCGCCTTCCTCGGGATGCAGGTGGACGGTCTGATCCTGGTCACCCAGGACCCGGCCACCCCCGGGCTGACCGGCTTCGACGTGGCCGACGGCACCCCGGTCGTGTTGCTGCACCACCGGACCGAGAGCGCCGACGGCGTCGCCGTGGTCGCGGACGACGAGGGCGGCGCCCGCGAGGTGGTCCGTCACCTGCTCGGGCACGGCCACGCCGAGGTGCACTGCTTCGGCGGCACCCTCGCGCTCAGCCCGCACGACCCGGTCACCGGGCGGACGGCCGGCTGGGCCGCCGCGCTGAGGGAGGCCGGGCTGCCCACCGAGGGGCGGCTCCTCCCGGCGCCGTTCGACCGGGTCCGGGCGCATGCCGCGGCGCTCACCCTGCTCGCCCGGCCCGACCGGCCGTCCGCCGTGTTCTGCGCGACGGACGACCAGGCGATCGGCCTGCTGCGGGCCGCCGACGACCTCGGCATCCGGGTGCCGGAGGACCTCGCGGTGGTCGGCTTCGACGACATCGCCGAGGCGGTGATCGCCGGGCCCGCGCTGACCACCGTCACCACGGCGCAGGACGAGATGGCCCGCGCCGCACTGGAACTCGTCCTCGGCGGGCCGGAGCGCCGCGCCCAGGGCACCCGCACCTTCCCCACCCAGCTGGTGGTCCGGCGCTCCTGCGGCTGCCCGCCGGCCGGGGCCGGGGCCTGACACCGGGGGCCTGACACCGGGGACGAGGGGTCGAGAACGAGGGGCCGGGGGGACGAAGGCCCGGCCTCGGGCCTGCCCGGGCCCCTCAGTCCTCGAGCAGTTCGTCCGCGAGCAGATCCATCAGCAGGTTGTCGTGCCAGGCGCCGTCCGGGCCGCGCTCGTACTGGCGCATGGTGCCGACGGTGCGGAAGCCGACCTTGGTGTAGCAACGGATCGCGGCGAGGTTGTCCGCGGCCGGGTCGATCACCAGCCGGTGGTAGTGGTGGTCGTGCACCAGGTGCCGGGCCATGGTGCGCACGGCGTCGGTGCCCAGGCCCAGGCCGTGCACCGTCGGGTCGAGGTAGAGGTCCATCCCGGCGTGCCGGTACTCGTCGTCGTTGTTGGCGTACCACTGGATGGCGCCGACCACCTTGCCGCCGAGGTCGATCGCGAAGGTCTCGGTGCCGGGCGATTCCAGGTCGTTGGCGACCTCGCCGGCCAGGTCCTCGCCGCCCCGCCAGCGGGAGAACACCTCGGGCGTGCCGCGGATGGCCGCCAGCGCCGGAATGTCCTCGCCGGTGGCCGGGCGGAGCGTGACCAAGGTGCCGTGCAGAATCGTCCCCATATGGGGCATGTTGGCACGGAAACCCCGGTCCGGCGAGTGTTTTCGGACCACCGTCCGGCCCTTCCGGCGTGCGGCCGCCGGGCCGGGACGGCAGGGCCCGTGGGGCGGGCGGCCGAGCATCAGACGGTGGGGCGCGCCGGGTCCCCGAGGGGGCCGAGCCAGACGGCGGTGACGGAGCTGACGCAACGGGCGCCGCAGTGGTCGCCGGGGACGACGAGCTGCGGGCCGGCCCCGTCCAGCGGGGCGCCGTCCATGCTGGTGGCGAGCAGGATCTCCTGGCCCCCGAAGTCCGGGTCGATCTCCGCCCAGGAGACCACCGCCCGGTGGCCGTCGGCGCCGGCCACCGAGAGCAGGAAGCGCAGCCGCTGCTTGCGGCCGGAGAAGTCGATCCGGGGACGGGCGGCGCGCAGCACGTCCAGCAGTGCCGGGCCCTCGTAGCCGTGGCGCCGCTCGCCGGCGCTCCGGCAGTCGAAGCTGACCTCGACGCGGCGGGAGGGCAGGGCGCGCAGTTGCGCGACCGTCAGCTCGGCGGGGCGGTCGAAGTGGCCGTGGAGTCGGACGGTGGGTTCCGGCGGGGTCATGGGTGCTCCCTCCTCGCGGGCCGCGGCGCCGCGGCCCGCGAGGAGGACTACCCGAGCGGCCGTCCCGGCATTCGCAGATGCGATGGGCCCGGCTGATTCCTGCTCGCAGTTGCGGGCCCCCGTTGTGGATCAGTCGCGAACCGGTCGCGGGGCGATCCCGGACCGGTCGCGGAGCGGGCACGGATCGGGCGGAGCCGGAAGAATTCTCCGCAGCGGGTGTCGATCACACGCCGGCCCGTTCGACACAGGGGTGAGAGGTGGGGAGAGGCCCCGCCCGCGACCGAGGAGTCACCATGCCGCGCTTCATCACGCTGATCCGCATCGACGAGCAGGCCCGCGAGGGGTGGGAGCCGGACCCGGGCTTCGAGCAGCGGATGGGGGCCCTGTTCGAGGAGATCACCAAGGCCGGCGTGATGCTGGAGACCGCCGGCCTCACCCCGACCTCCCAGGGCACCCGGTTGACCTGGAACGACGGGAAGATCGGCTACACCGACGGTCCGTTCACCGAGACCAAGGAGGTCGTCGGCGGCTACGCCATCCTCCAGTGCAAGGACCAAGCCGAGGCCCTGGAGTGGACCCGGCGCTTCCTCCAGGCCCACCCCGTGCACTGGCCGGTCGGGGCGGAGGTCCGGCAGATCGACGAGACGCCCGAGCCGCCGAAGTGACGCCGTGGCGGTGATTGCCTCCCTCTCCGTCGGCTGCTCTGATGGGTGGCCGTGACGGAGAGGGCTGTTACCCGAAGAACCGTGGCGGTGGCCGTGGAGACGGTGTTCCGGATCGAGTCCGGCCGGATCATCGCCGGGGTCGCCCGGATCGTCCGGGACGTGGGCATCGCCGAGGAGCTGGCACAGGACGCGGTGGTGGCCGCGCTGGAGCAGTGGCCACGGGAGGGCGTTCCGAACAATCCGGGCGCCTGGCTGGCGGTCACCGCCAGGCACCGGGCGATCGACCTGGTCCGCCGCCGGGAGGTCTACGCCCGCAAGCTCACCGAGGTGGGACGGTCGGCGCAGGACGTGCCGCCGCCGGAACCGGCCGAGCCGGACGGCATCGACGACGACCTGCTGCGGCTGATCTTCACCGCCTGCCATCCGGTGCTGCCGGCGGACTCCCGGATCTCCCTCACCCTCCGGCTGCTCGGCGGCCTCACCACACCGGAGATCGCCCGCGCCTTCCTGGTGCCCGAGTCGACGGTGGCGCAGCGGATCGTCCGGGCGAAGCGGACGCTGGCGAAGGCGGAGGTGCCGTTCGAGGTGCCGTACGGGGAGGACCGGGCGCAGCGGCTCTCCTCGGTGCTGGAGGTCATCTACCTGATCTTCAACGAGGGCTACTCGGCGACCGCGGGGGACGACCTGCTCCGCCCCCAGCTGTGCGAGGACGCGCTGCGGCTGGCCCGGGTACTGGCCGCGCTGATGCCGGCCGAACCGGAGGCGCACGGACTGGCCGCGCTGCTGGAGTTCCAGGCCTCGCGCACGGCCGCCCGGACCGGGCCGGACGGGCGGCCGTTGCTGCTGGCCGAGCAGAACCGGGCCCACTGGGACGGATTGCTGATCCGCCGCGGCTTCGACGCCCTGCAGCGGGCGGGCATCGGACCGTACTCGGTGCAGGCCGCGATCGCCGCCTGCCACGCCAAGGCGCGGCGCTACGCGGACACCGACTGGGCGACCATCGCCGCGCTGTACGAGCGGCTGCTGGTGCTGTCGCCCTCCCCGGTGGTGGCACTGAACCGGGCGGTGGCGGTCTCGATGGCCCAGGGCCCGGCGGCGGCGCTGGAGCTGGTCGACGAGCTGGCGCGGGAGCCGGCGCTGCGCGGGTACCACCTGCTGCCGAGCGTGCGGGGGGACCTGCTGGCCCGGCTGGGGCGGGTGACGGAGGCCCGGGCGGAGTTCGAGCGGGCGGCGGGGCTGACCCGCAACCAGCGGGAGCGGGAGCTGCTGCTGGAGCGGGCGGCGGCGCTGGGCTAGACCGGGGCGGGGCAGGGGACCAGCGGCGCAGGGGGCAGGGGGCAGGGGGCAGGGGGCAGGGGGCAGGGGGCAGGGGGCAGGGGGCAGGGGGCAGGGGGCAGGGGGCAGGCTAGGCGTCCTCCAGGCGCAGCCGGGCGCTGACCGCGCCGAGGCCCTCGGCGAGCACCGTGAGCTGCTCGCGGGTGAGCACGTCGATCAGCAGCTCTCGCACCAGGGCGACGTGCCCGGGCGCGGCCTGGCGCAGCGCCTCCCGCCCCTGCTCGGTGAGTTCGGCGATGACGCCGCGCACGTCGCTGGGGCAGGAGCGGCGGGCGACCAGGCCCGCCCGCTCCAGCTGGGTGACCTGGTAGGTGAGGCCGCTCTTGGAGGTGACCAGCTTGTCGGCGAGTTCGGTCATCCGCAGCGAGCCGTCGGGGGCCGCGGACAGGTGCACCAGGATCTCGTACTGCTGGTGGGAGAGCCCGGAGTCCTCCTTGAGCTGGCGTTCCAGCCGCCGGTTGAGCAGGTTGCTCGCGACGACGAAGCCCCGCCAGGCGGCGGCCTCGTCCGGGTCCAGCCAGCGGGGTTCGTTCAGTGGGGACATGGGACGAAGCCTACTCCTGTTGTTCAAATTCGAACGAAGGTGTACCGTCGGTCGCAGTAGAGGTTCAAATTTGAACTATCTGACCACCCCATCGGAGAACGGTCCCGAGGAGGACGCCATGAGCACCGCGGCCCCCGAGCGCATGCCCGCCCTGTACCTGTCGCACGGCGCGCCGCCGCTGGCCGACGACCCGATCTGGCCGGGCGAGCTGGCGGCCTGGTCGGCCGACCTGCCCCGGCCCAAGGCCGTGCTCATGGTCTCCGCCCACTGGGAGGAGGCCCCGCTCGCGCTCGGCGCCGTCACCACCGTCCCGCTGGTGTACGACTTCTGGGGCTTCCCCGAGCACTACTACCGGGTCCAGTACGCCGCCCCCGGCGCACCGGAGCTCGCCGAGCGCGTGCGCAAGCTGCTCCGCGCCCCCGGCACGCCCGTCCAGGACATCCCCGACCGCGGACTCGACCACGGTGCGTACGTCCCGCTGGTGGAGATGTACCCGGACGCCGACGTCCCGGTGCTCCAGGTCTCGCTGCCCACCCTCGACCCGCAGCGGCTGATGGAGATCGGCCGCAAGCTCGCCCCGCTCCGCGACGAGGGCGTGCTGATCGTCGGCAGCGGCTTCTTCACCCACAACCTGCGGGCGCTCAGCAGCGACGGCCGGATCACCTCGGTGATGGCCGAGTTCGACGACTGGGGCCGGCGCGCCCTGGAGGCCCACGACCTGGACGCGCTGCTCGACTTCGAGCACAAGGCCCCGGCCGGGCGCCTCGCCCACCCGCGCACCGAGCACTTCGCCCCGCTGTTCGTCACCCTCGGCGCCGGCGAGGCCGACCTGGACAGCCAGCGCAGCGTCATCGACGGGTTCTGGATGGGCCTGGCCAAGCGTTCGATCCAGCTGGGGTGAACACCGGCGCCGCGACTATCATGTGACGCTCCGTCGAAGGAGTGACCATGCGCAACGGCGACGCCGTACGAGCCGCCCTGGACGCCTCACTCGCGGTCCTCGCCCCGCACACCGAGGACCGCGACTGGGACGTGCCCGCCGGACTCCTGGAGTGGAGCTGTCGCGACACCGCCGCCCACGTCGCCCACGACCTGCTGGCCTACGCCGGTCAGCTCGCCGCCCGCCCCCGGGACCGCTACCTGCCGCTGGACCTCACCATCCGGCCCGAGGCCGGCCCGGCCCAGGTGCTCACCGTGGTCACCGCCGCCGGGCAGCTCCTCGCCACCGCCCTGGACGCCGCCCCGCCCGAGCTGCGCGCCTACCACCACGGGCCCTGCGAGCCGCTCGGCTTCGCCGCCATGGGCGTCGCCGAGACCCTGCTGCACACCCACGACATCACCAGCGGCCTCGGCCTGCCCTGGCGGCCGCCCGCGGAGCTGTGCCGCCTCGCGCTCGACCGGCTCTTCCCCGACGCGCCGCGGGAGCCGACCGCCCATCCGGCGGAGGTCCTGCTCTGGTGCACCGGGCGCGGGGAGCTGAACGGCCGCCCGCGCAGGACCTCGTGGACCTGGCGGGCGGCCGTGGGCGAGTGGCCGGACTGATCCGGGACCAGTCCGGGAGTGATCAGGAGTGATCCCGGCCGAGCCGGTCGGTCACGCGCTCTCGGTGGCGGCGCGCTCGGCCCGGCTGCGCTCGACGCAGAACTCGTTGCCCTCCGGGTCGGCCAGGGTGACCCAGCCCGTGCCGTCCGGGCGGCGGTGGTCCGCCAGCACGGTGGCGCCCAGGGCGGTCAGACGCTCCACCTCCTCGTCCCGGCCGCGGTCCTGCGGCTGGAGGTCGAGGTGGGTCCGGTTCTTCGCCGACTTGCCCTCGGGCACCCGGATGAAGAGCAGCGAGGCGCCCGCGGAGTCCACCAGCACCTCCTCGTCGCCCGGCTTGTCGCCCTCGCCCAGGGTGCCGTCCAGCGCCTGCGCCCAGAAGGAGGCCAGGGCGTACGCGTCGGCGCAGTCGATCGTCACATGTCGCACTAGAGAAGCCATGCGCCTACTCTGACCGGCGCGGTTCGGGCCCGTCCAGCCATTTCCTGGAGTGCCGGTGGCCGTCCAGCGGGTACGGCGGGAAGGCCGGGACGATCTCCGTGAGCGGGTAGCCGCTCTTCTCCGCGACCCGGCAGGAGGCGTGGTTGTCGCCCTCGTGCAGCAGGTCGAGCCTGACGAGCCCGTCCCCGGCGAAAGTGGCGAAGGCCCAGGCGGTGAGGGCCTCCAGCGCGCGCGGGGCCACCCCCCGGCCGCGGGCCGGACCGGCCGTCCAGTACCCCACCTCGGCCCTCTCCCCGCCCGGGGCGCCGCGCTTGAGCACGACGTTGCCGACCAGCTCGCCGGCGGCCAGGACGGCGAAGGCGTACCTGGTACCGGCCGCCCGGCCCTCGCACTGGAGGCGCAGCCAGTGCGCGGCCTGCTCGGCGTCGTCCACCGGGGTGCGGGTGAAGCGGCGCAGGGTCTCGTCCCGGTAGGCCTCGATCAGGGCGGGCGCGTCGGCGTCCTCGAAGGGGCGCAGCAGCAGGCCGTCGGCCACCAGGGCCGCGGCGCCGGTCACTTGGGGCCCGCCCAGCCGCAGCCCGGGGTCGGGCCGGGCTCGTAGGGCGTGGCGGGCCGTCGGTCGTTCATGGATGTGCTCCCCGTGGCTGGACCGTGCGTTGCGATCTTCCTAGCAGGCGCGGGGCGCGAAAGGCGTTCCCCGGGCCCGCTGTTCGCGCCGGGCTCAGCAAGCGGAGCGCGAGCCTCCCACTCGGCCCCGGTGCCCACGGGCGCGGACACGGTACCCGCGGGCGCGGACACGGTACCCGCGGGCGCGGACACGGTACCCGCGGGCGCGGACACGGTATCCACGAACGCGGATACGGTGCCCGCGGACGGGTGACACCCCCGATCGGGGGTGTGCAGGGCGCGGGCGGGGGAGGACAGTGGGCGCATGCAGATTCCACTCTCCGTGATGGACTTCCTCGACCGCGCCGAGCTGGTCTACGGCGACCGGGTCGGCATCGTCGACGAGCCGGTGCAGCCGGCCGAATCCTGGGGCGAGCTGAGCTACCGCAGGGTCGCCGAGCTGGCCCGGGCCCAGGCCGCCGGGCTGGACCGGCTCGGTGTCGGGCCGGGCGAGCGCGTCGCGGTCGTCTCGCACAACTCGGCCCGGCTGCTCACCTCCTTCTTCGGGGTGAGCGGGTACGGCCGGGTGCTGGTGCCGGTGAACTTCCGGCTGAAGGCCGAGGAGGTCTCGTACATCGTCGAGCAGAGCGGCGCCTCGGTGCTGCTGGTCGACCCCGAGGTCGCCGACGCCCTGAGCGGGGTGGTGGCCAAGCACAAGTTCGTGCTCGGCGCGGACAGCGACGCCGTGCTGTACGACTTCGACGGCACCCCGCGGCGGTACGCGGTGGACGAGAACGACACCGCCACCATCAACTACACCAGCGGAACCACCGCCCGCCCCAAGGGCGTCCAGCTCACCCACCGCAACGTCTGGCTGAACGCGACGCTGATGGGCCTGCACTTCGGCGCGAACGACCGGGACGTCTACCTGCACACCCTGCCGATGTTCCACGCCAACGGCTGGGGCCTGCCGTTCTCCCTCAGCGGGCTCGGCGCCCAGCACATCGTGCTGCGCAAGGTGGACGGCGCGGAGATCCTGCGCCGGGTCGAGCGGCACGGGGTGACCTTCCTGTGCGGCGCACCCGCCGTGGTCCAGATGGTGCTGGACGCGGCCGCCGACTGGGACGGCCCGGTGCCCGGCCGGGACCGGGTGCGGATGATCGTGGCCGGCGCCCCGCCGCCGACCTCGGTGGTGCAGCAGGTCGAGGAGCAGCTGGGCTGGGAGTTCATGCAGATCTACGGCCTGACCGAGACCTCCCCGGTCGTGACGGTGAACCGCTCGCGGTCCGAGTGGGACGCGCTGCCGGCCGCCGAGCGGGCCGAGAAGCTGGTGCAGGCGGGCGCCCCGGCGCTCGGCACCCAGCTGCGGGTGGACCCGTCCGGAGAGGTGCTGGTGCGCTCCAACACCGTGCTGGACGGCTACTGGCAGCAGCCGGAGGCCTCGGCCGAGGCACTGGCGGACGGCTGGTTCCACACCGGTGACGGCGGCACCCTCACGGACGGGTACCTGACCATCTCCGACCGCAAGAAGGACGTCATCATCAGCGGCGGGGAGAACGTCTCCTCGATCGAGGTGGAGGACTGCCTGTACGACCACCCGGCGGTCGCCGAGACGGCGGTGATCGGCGTGCCGGACGAGAAGTGGGGCGAGACGGTGAAGGCGCTGGTGGTACTCCGGGAGGGCCACGGGGCTGTCACCGAGGCCGAGTTGATCGCGCACTGCAAGCAGCGGCTGGCCGGATACAAGTCGCCCACCACGGTGGAGTTCCGGGACGCCCTGCCGCGCACCGCCACCGGGAAGCTGCAGAAGTTCCGGCTGCGCGAGCCGTACTGGACCGGGCGGGACCGTCAGGTCAACTGACGAGCCCCGCCTCCCTTGCCGCGACGGCGAGTTCGGTCCGGTTGCGGACGCCGAGCTTGTGCATCGCGGACTTGAGGTAGCCCGTCACGGTGTTGCAGGTCAGGCCCAGTCGGGCGGCGATCTCCGGGTTGGTCCGGCCGGTCGCCGCCCAGCGCAGCACCTCGTGCTCGCGCGGGGTCAACGGCGGGACGGGGACGGCCTTCCGGGGCCGTTCACGGCTCCAGGCGGCGGCCCCGGCCAGCGCCCGGGCCGCCGCCTTCGCCAGCGCACCGACCGCGGAGATCCGCACGTCCCCGAACGGAACGACGCTGCGCAGCGAGGCGTACACCACGCCGCGCACGGCGCCGCCTTCCATCAGCGGGACGGTGAGCATCGCGTACAGGTCCTCGGCGGCCACGGCCGCGTCGTAGTGGTGCGAAATCGTCGTCGCCGCACGGTAGTCGGGCACCCAGGTGGGCGCGCGTTCGGCGAGCGCCCGGCCTCCGAGGCCGAGGCCGGCCGGGACGGGAACGTCGTGCAGCAGGTCGGCCCGGGTGCCGGCCCAGTGCCGCAGCACCATGCCCTCGCTGCCGGGGCGGCTCCCGGGCAGCGGCTCGGGCACGCCGACCAGGCCGACGTCGACACCGCACTCGGCCACCACCCGGCGGGCGAGGTCACCGAGCACGGCGTCCCGCACCAGCTCGGCGGCGCGCGCGGCGAGTTCGGGGTCGTCGGGTCGCGCAGCGTCGGCGGGGGGTTGCGCAAGGTGGGGGTCCGCAGCCCTGGTCATCGCGGAATTGTCACACGCGGTGGGGCCGGTGGCGAGAGTACTGACAGGCGTGTTTCGTGGAGTCGCGGACGCCGGCGAGCGGGCGGGCATAGGGTGCGCCCGTGGCTACCGGCGGGTAGTAACGATCAGGTGGTCACTGCCGGGTGACCACCGCCCGGGCGGCCGCTGCCGAGTGGCGCCCACCTCGACCGAAAGGGAATCCGATGCCGGAGGGAAAGCCGATGACCGACCCGAACGCCCCGGGCGATGTCCTGGGCGGGCTGCTGGCGGACCTACGGGCCGAGAGCGCGGTGCTGGACGACCTGGTCGCCGGGCTGCCCGCCGAGGGCTGGGCCCGCCCGACGCCCGCCGAGGGATGGACGGTGGCGCACCAGATCGCCCACCTGGCCTGGACCGACGACTGGACGGCCCTGGCCGCCCGCGACCCGGAGGGCTTCGGCACCTCGCTCGGCGGGCGCTTCCACGAGCTGGTGACGGCCGGCGCCGACCCGGTGGAGGAGGGCGCCCGCACGGGTGCGGCCGCCGAGCCCGAGGCGCTGCTCGCCCGCTGGCGGGCCGGGCGGGCGGAGGTGCTGGAGGCGCTCGCCGCCGCCCCGGCCGACGTCCGGCTGCCCTGGTTCGGCCCGCCGATGAAGCCCGCCTCGATGGCGACCGCCCGGCTGATGGAGACCTGGGCGCACGGCCAGGACGTCGCGGACGCGCTCGGCGCCACCCGCGAGCCCACCGACCGGCTGCGGCACATCGCCCACCTGGGGCTGCGCACCCTGGGCTTCGCCTTCACCCTGCACGGACTGCCCGCGCCCGAGCAGCCGGTCCGGCTCGACCTGACCGCGCCCGGCGGCGGGGCCTGGTCCATCGGCCCGGCCGGGGCGCAGGACGTGGTGTCCGGCCCCGCCCTGGACTTCTGCCTGCTGGTGACCCAGCGCCGCCACCGGGACGACCTCGCCCTCACCGCCACCGGGCCGGTCGCCACCGCCTGGCTGCCGATCGCCCAGGCCTTCGCCGGGGCGCCGGGCAAGGGGCGGCAGCCCGGGGCGCGGGCCTAGGGAACGGGCCCGGGGGGCCGGCAGTCGGGCCCCCGGGGGCGGGGGTCCCGCTCAGAGGCCGATCCGGAGCGGGGTGAGCCGGGTGGCGATCAGGTTGGTGGCACCCCGGTCGCGCTCGATGTGGCCGTGGACCAGCAGCCCGGCCCGGTCCAGGGCGGTGCGGCGCTGGGACTCCCAGACCGGGCGGTTGCAGATCACGTTGATCAGCCCGGTCTCGTCCTCCAGGCTGAGGAAGAGCACCCCGCCGGCCGTCGGCGGCCGCTGCCGGTGGGTGACCAGGCCGCCGACCACCACCGCCGTTCCCGGTGGTACGTCCGGGAGCCGGTCGGCGGGGAGGGCGCCGCCGCGCTCCAGCTGGGCGCGCAGGTGCTGGAGCGGGTGGCTGGTGGCGGAGGTGCCGGTGGCCCACAGGTCGGCGATGGTCTCCTCGACCGGGCTCATGCCGGGCAGTTCCGGAGCCTCGGTGCCGGGAGTGCTGCCGGGGATCAGATCGGCCGAAATCCCGGCGAACGCCCCTGCCGCCCACAGTGCCTGACGTCTCGTCAGACCGAAGCGGTCGAAGGCCCCGGCCGTCGCCAGCGCCTCCAGGACGGGCCCGGGCAGGCCGGTGCGGCGGGCGAAGTCCTCCAGGTCGGCGTACGGCTGCCCGGCCACGATCGCCTCGGCCTGCGGGGTGCCGATGCCGCGCACCGTCTCCAGACCGAGCCGGATCGCCGGCTGCGGGCGCCCGGCGGTCAGCGGCGGCTCGGGGGTCGGCCCCCGGTACGGCTCCAGGGTGGGCCGCGCCCCGCTGGCGTTGACGTCCACCCCGCGCACCCGCACGCCGTGCCGGCGGACGTCCGCGACCAGGCTGAGCGGCGAGTAGAAGCCCATCGGCTGGTTGGCCAGCAGGGCGCAGGTGAAGGCCGCCGGGAAGTGGTGCTTCAGCCAGGCGCTGGCGTACACCAGGTAGGCGAAGCTGATCGCGTGGCTCTCCGGGAAGCCGTAGTTGGAGAAGGCCTCGATCTTGCCGTAGACGTCCTCGGCCACCTCGGGCGGGATGCCGCGCTCGGCCATCCCGGTGAGCAGCCGGTCGCGCAGCCGGGCGACCCGCTCGTGCGAGCGCTTGGCGCCCATCGCCTGCCGCAGCCGGTCGGCCTCGGCCGGGGTGAACCCGGCGCAGTCGATGGCGAGTTGCATCATCTGCTCCTGGAACAGCGGCACCCCCAGGGTCTTGCCGAGCGCGTTCTCCATCAGCGGGTGCGGGCAGCCGGCCGGCTCCACCCCGGCGCGACGGCGCAGGTACGGGTGGACGGAACCGCCCTGGATCGGCCCGGGGCGGATCAGCGCGACCTCGACCACCAGGTCGTAGAAGTGGTCCGGCTTGAGCCGGGGCAGGGTCGCCATCTGGGCCCGGGACTCGACCTGGAACACGCCGACGGTGTCGGCCCGGCGCAGCATCGCGTACACGCCCTTGTCGTCGTCCGGGATGGTGGCCAGGTCGTAGTGCAGGCCGTGGTGTTCCGCGACCAGGTCGCAGGCGTCGTGCAGGGCGGCGAGCATGCCGAGGCCGAGCAGGTCGATCTTCACCAGTCCGGCGCCGGCGGTGGACTCCTTGTCCCACTGGAGCACGGAACGCCCGGGCATCCGGGCCCACTCGGTGGGGCAGATCTCGCCGATCGGCTCCCGGGTGAGCACCATGCCGCCCGAGTGGATGCCCAAGTGGCGGGGCAGGCCGTGGAGTTGGCCGGCGAGCGAGAGCACGTCGGCTGGGATGACGGCGTCCGCGCCCGGGGCGGAGCGGAAGTCGGTCTGCCGGCTGAACGCGTCCACCTGCCCCTGCGGGTAGCCGAGCACCCGGGCGGCGTCGCGGATCGCCAGCCGGGGCCGGTAGGTGATCACGTTGGCGACCTGGGCGGCGTGCTCGCGCCCGTAGCGGCCGTAGACGTACTGGATGACCTCCTCGCGGCGGCGGTTCTCGATGTCCAGGTCGATGTCGGGCGGCCCGTCGCGGGCGGTGGAGAGGAAGCGTTCGAACAGCAGCTTGTAGTGGATCGGGTCGACGGCGGTGATCCCGAGGGCGTAGCAGACCGCCGAGTTGGCGGCCGAGCCGCGGCCCTGGCACCAGATGTCCCGGCTCCGGCAGAAGTCCACGATGCCGTGCACGATCAGGAAGTAGCCGGCCAGGTCGAGGTCCTCGATCACGTCCAGCTCCTTGCCGAGCTGGCGGCGGGCGGCGGCGTTGCCGGGGCCGAAGCGGGCCGGGCCGCCGGCCGCGACCAGGGCGCGCAGGTGGCTGATCTCGGTCTCGCCCTCGGGGACGGGGAAACCGGGCAGCTCCGGGTCCAGCCGGGCGAAGTCGAAGGCGCAGGACCGGCCGAGTTCGGCGGTGGCCCGCTGCACCCCGGGGAAGCGGGCCAGCCGGCCGGCCATCTCGCGGCCCGAGCGCAGGTGCGCGGTGCCGGCCGCCCGGGTCCAGCCGACCGCGTCCTGGAGGGTGCGGCGTTCGCGCAGCGCGGCGAGGCTCTGCGCGAGGCGGCCCTGGGCGGGGCCGGCGTGGTGGGCGTTGGTGGAGGCCACGACGGGGAGCCGCACTTTGGCGGCGAGGGCGGCGAGGGCGTCGTTGCGCCGGTCGTCGCCGGGCAGCCACTGGTCGATCAGCTCGACGTGGACGCTCTCGGGGCCGAACGCCTCGGCGAGGGTACGGAGCCGGCGCTCGGCCTCGCCCTGGTCGGGCAGCGCGGCGGGGACCCGGCCGAGCCGGCAGCCGGTGAGCACCGCCCAGTGGCCGTCGTGCGCCCCGGCGAGCGCCGCGAGGTCGTACACCGGGTTGCCCTTCGCACCGCCGGCCAGCTGGGCGGCGGCGATCGCGGCGGACAGGCGGCGGTAGCCGGCCGGGCCACGGGCGAGGAGCAGCAGGTGTTCCTCCGTCCCGTCGCCCGGCCTGTGGCCCGCCCCTCCGTCACGGATGGTCAGCTCGGCGCCGAACACGGTGGCCAGGCCCGTGCCCCGGGCCGCCTCGGCGAGCCGGACGGCTCCGTACAGGCCGTCGTGGTCGGTGATCGCGAGGGTCTCCACGCCCAGCCAGACCGCCTCGGCGACCAGGTCCTCCGGATCGCTGGCGCCATCCAGGAAACTGAAGGCGGAGTGAACGTGCAGTTCGGCCCAGGGCTCGGCGGCCTTCCCGGAGGATGACCCGAACTCGGCGTCCGGAGGTGGGAGTTCGGCCGGAGCGGAGCGGCGCAGCGGGACGACCGTACGGTCCGGCGCCGCGCCGGTCAGCCGGCGGTGCAGTTCGCTCCAGGGGAGGGTGGGGTGGCTCGTGAAGCCCATCGGGGGTTGCCTTCGTCGTTCTCGTGCTCGTTCCGCTCCCCCCGGGTGCCGGATCGGCTAGTCGTAGCCGGCCTCCAGGTACCAGGCACCCCCCTCCACGGTGAGCAGCAGCGCCCGGCCGCCGCCCACCACGACCTGGAACCGCGCCCGGCGCCGGGCCAGCGACCGGTCCCACCAGTACTCGACCGCCGGCCAGGGCCCGGTCCAGCCGTCCACCCGCTCCTCCCGGCCCCGGACCACGACCAGGGCCGGACGGGCCGACACCCCCGCCCGGCCGTCCACCGTGACCGGCTGCCCGGCTCCGTCCAGCACCCGCACCGGCGCGGGCTCCCGCAGCACCACGGCGGGCCACACCTCCGGCAGCCGCCCCGGCCAGGGCGCGTCGGTCGGCACCGCCGCCTCGTACGGCTCGCCCCACGGCACCTTCACCGCCTGCTCGCCCGGGCCGCGTCCGCCGGCCGGCTCGATCCGGCGCAACCCCGCGTGGCCGAGCACCGCCTGCACCCGGGCGACCGCCCGCTCCACCCGGTCGTCCGCGACGGCCTGGCCCCACAGCGCGAGCTGGCGGCCCTGGTCCGGGGAGAGGCCGTCGGGGGCCAGCCGGAGCAGGGTGAAGCCCGTGTCCTCGCCGCCTCCCCCGTCGCCGGTGAAGGTGCCCGCGCCCTGCCAGGCCTGGAGCTGCCAGCGGACCCGCTCGGCCAGCGCCGTCGCGGACAGCCGGCCCTCGTGCCGCCACAGCCGGGAGGCCGTCCGGCCGTCCGCGCAGGCCACCTCGACGGCCACCCGGCGGCAGGTCAGCCCCGCCCCGGCCAGCCGCTGGTGCAGCTGCTCGGCCAGTGTGCGGGCGACGAACACCAGCGGCTCGGCCACCGGCTCCGGCGGGTCGAAGCGCTGCTCGACGGCGAGGTCCGGTTCCTCGTCGCGCGGCACCAGCGGGCGCGGCTGCAGACCACGGGCCAGCCGGTGCGCGACAGCCCCGGACGGGCCGAAGCGGTCCGCGACCGACTCGGCCGGCAGGGCGGCGAAGGCCCCGACGGTGGGCAGACCGAGCCGCCCGAGCAGTTCGGCCAGCGCCTCGTCGCCCAGCGCGCTCACCGGGTACGGGGCGAGGAACTCCGCCGTCCGGCCGGCCGGGACCAGCACCCCGGCCCGGGCGGCGAGCACGGCGGCGAACAGGCCGTCGGCGACGCCGACCTGGGCCTGGGGGGTGGCTGGAGCCTGTGGGTGGGCTGGGACCTGTGGGTGGGCTGGGATCTGGGGGTGGGCTGGGACCTGGGAGGTGGCTGGGGCCTGAGGGGTGGCCTCGGGTCGGGAGCCGGTCGCCGGGCGGGCCTCGACGGCCACCGCGCCCGGGACGGCATCCGGGACGAGGGGCTGCCCGAGGGCGTCCGCCACCGCCCTGCCGACCTTGCCGGCCAGCGCCTCCTCGCCGCCGAAGTAACGGCCCGGTCCCTTCACCGGGATCGCGCACAGGCCCGGGCGGATCACCTCCACCCGGGGCGTGAACGCCTCCACCGCCGCGACCACCGGCTCGAAGCGGCGGGTCTCCGCCTCCGGGTCGCGGTCGCGCAGCTCCAGCTCCGGGCAGAGCCGCTGGGCCAGCTTGAGTCGCTGCCCCTGCCGCACCCCGGCCGCCCGGGCGCCCGCCGAGCAGGCGAGGATCCGCCCGCCCTCGGTCACCGCGACCGGGTCGTCGCCGGTGACGGCCACCACCGGCCAGTCCGGGCACCAGACCACCAGCACCCTGGGGGTTCTGTCGTCCGCCATCTCAGACCACCGCCGCCACCCGGGGTGCCCTCGGTTCCACCGCAGGTTCCGCCGCAGGTGATGCCGGTACCGCCGACAGCGCCGCTACCGCCGCTACCGCCGGGTCCGCCGGGTCCGCCGCCGGCTGCTCCCGGAGCGGGCGCACCGCGCCGTACTCGTCGGGCAGCCAGAGCCGGACCGTCCGGCCGCGCACCGCCGAGCCGCGGCCCTCGGCCACCACCTCGACCTGCCGACCGACGAGCTGCCCGTGGCCGTCGCCCAGCCCGAACCAGCGCCCGGAGCGCACCCCCAGCCGCAGTGCCGCGCCCGGCCACGGCCCGGCGACCAGCAGCACGCAGCCGCTGCGCCGGAGCACCGCCGCCAGCCGGGCGGCCAGCTTCGGCGGCACCGGCCCGTCCGGGCGCAGCATGATCAGCTCGACCGCGCCGGCCAGCACCGAGACCACTTCGGCCCAGTGCGGCCCCGGATCGTCCGCGACCAGCAGCCGCCGCAGGTCCAGCCCGTACCCCTCGGCGGCGGCCAGCCCCAGGTCCGGCAGTCCGACCGCCGCGGCCCAGCCGCCCTCGGTCTCCTTCACCCCGGCGGCGAGCGCCAGCAGCAGCCCGGTGTCCCCGCCCGCCACCGACACCGCCGTCCCCCGGCGCAGCCCGGCGTCGGGCAGCACCTCCCGCAGCGCGGACGGCACCGGCAGCAGCCCCCGGGGCTCCGCCGTCCGCCCGGCGTCCGGCGTCGCCCACCCTTCTCGTTCCCCCCGCTCCCCCGGCACGGCAGCCGGAGACGCCACCGGGCGGAGCACGGGGCGTGCAGGCTGCTCGGCGGTGGATTCGAAAACAGATTCGAAAACGGGCACAACCCCAGGATCGAACATTCGTTCGCAAAGATTCAAGTCCACCTCGTCCACCCCACCCGTCACTCTCCGTATACCGAAGCGCGAAGTCCGGCGTGTCCCAGCGGGGTTTGACCTCGGCTTCCCCGGTGGGACCGCGCAACCACGGTTGCCGTCCGGAGTCACGATCGGCGACGGGACCTCGGCTACGGTTGCGGGGTGAACAGATCGACTGCACGGGACGGGCCGACACCGGCGGCCCGCCCCGGCCCGGCGCGCTGTTGCCCCTCCTGGCCGGCGACGAGGACGTCGTCGCGTTCTTCACCGGGGTCGCCGACCTCGATGCGACGAGCCCGGCGGACCACGAGCTGGAGGACGGAGTCCGTCTCGCCTCCGGGGCCCGGCTGGAGCAGTTCGCGCGGGCGGGCACAGGAGACGCCTTCTGCTTCGTCGGCGAGGGCGGCGAGGAACGCCCGGTGGTGTACGTGAGCCTCGACGGCGAGGCCGGCCCGCTCGCCCTCGGACTGCCCGAGCTGCTGGAGCTGTGCCTCGTGGCGCCGTGGTGGCGGGACGCCCCCGGACGGACGGCCGAAGAACTCCGGGCCGTCGCCGACGGTTACCGGGAGGACGTCCCCGACCTCGACGAGCGGCGCCACCGCGCGACCCGGGCGCTCGGCCTCGACCCCGCCGCGCTTCCGTCCGAGGCCACGGCCCTCGCTCGACTCGCAGAGCTCTCCCAGGGGCCGGTCGCCACGGAGTGCCTCGTCCTCGGGTACGAGGACGAACCGCTCGACCCCCTGTTCGGCGCCGACCGGATCTGACCGCCCGTCCAGGCCTGGACCCCGGACGACTTTTCCGCGCCGCGAGCCGAATCCTCTGCCGAGCCGAATCCTTTGTGGCGCCCCACGCCTCTTATCAACGTTCCGACAACCGTCGGACACGGAATCCGGAGGTAGTGATGGTCATTGGAATCGGCATCGCCGTCGCCCTGGTGCTGCTCTGCACCTGCATGCTGGTCGTGAAGCGCAAGCGAGCCGGGCGTGGCTGAATCGACCTGGCCCGGCGAGCAGTTGATCGCCGCCGCGCAGGGCGGTGACGTCGACTCGATCACCGCGCTGGTGTCGGGCTCGCACCCCAATGTGCAGCGGTTCGCCCGCTCCCTCTGCGCCTCCCCGGAGGACGCGGAGGACGCGGCGCAGGAGGCCCTGATCATCCTGTACCGCAAGATCGGGATGCTGCGGGCCTCCGGCGCCCTGGCCTCCTGGATGTTCCGCATCGTCCGCAACGAGTGCCTCCGGCGCGCGCGGACCCGACTGCGGGACCACGCTACGCCGTTGCAGCGGGACGCCTCCGTGGACTCGGCCGAGGAGGCGGTCCTGCGACGTCTGGAAGCGGAGCGGGTGGCGGCCGCGGTCGCCGCCCTGCCGTCCGACCAGCGCCGGGTGCTGATCATGCGGGACGTCCAGGGCTACAGCGGCCGGATGGTCGCCGACGCCCTGGGCCTCAGCACGGCCGCGATGAAGTCCCGCCTGCACCGGGCCCGTTCGGCGGTACAACGGACTCTGCGGGCCCCCCTCGAACCGGTCCCCGGAGGGAACGATGGCCGCAACGACGACCGCACCGAAGCATGAGGCCGGGGCCGGCGCCGGCCCCGAAGGCCCCGACTTCGCCAGCAAGTCCCTGCCCGAGCACATCGCGCGCGGCGTGGTGGGCTTCGGCTCGCTGATCGGATCGGTCGCCCTCATCCCGCTGGTCGGACCGGTCAGTCTGGTCCTGCTGCCGATCGGTCTGTTCGCCCTGCGCGGCTGCCCGATGTGCTGGGCGATCGGCCTGATGCAGACCGTCTCGCGGGGCCGCCTCCAGCGCTCCTGCGAGGACGGCCAGTGCAGGCTGACCGTCGCCGGACACGACAAGCGCGGTGAACAGGGCCCCTTCTGACCGCGGGTCGGTCGGCGGCTTCGCGCCGGGGACTCCGTTCCGGAGCGACGGCACCGGGAGCGACGGCACCGGCGCCGTCGCTCCCGGCACGGGCGACGGCCCTGCCCCGCGCGGGGGGCGGGGCAGGGGCGTCGCCCGTGGGGCCGGGCAGGGGCGTCGCCCGTGGGGCGGGGTTCGTCCGGCCGGGCTACCGACAGGCGTTTTTTCCTTGACTAATTTTTTTGTCGGCCGGATGCTGAACCGGTGCTGGAAGTCGCCGTGATCGAAGAACCCGCCGCGGCCCAGGCCTCGCTGGACCCCATGCGGTCACGTCTCCTCGCCGCCCTGGCCGAGCCCGGCTCGGCCGCCATGCTGGCCACCCGGCTGGGGCTGCCCCGGCAGAGGGTCAACTATCACCTGAAGGAACTGGAGCGGCACGGCCTCGTCGAACTCGCCGAGGAGCGCCGCAAGGGCAGCGTCACCGAACGGGTGTACCGCGCCACCGCGGCCACCTACGTGATCTCCCCCGGCGTCCTGGCCGCCGTGAGCCCGGACCCCGCCCACTCCCCCGACCAGCTCTCCGCCCGCTGGCTGCTGGCGCTCGGCTCCCGGCTGGTGCAGGAGGTCGGGTCCCTGCTGACCGGCGCCTCCCGGGCCCGGCAGCGGGCCGCCGCCTTCGGCATCGACGCACAGGTGCGGTTCGCCTCCGCGGCCGACCGGGCCGCCTTCGCCGAGGAGCTGGCCCAGTCCGTGGCCGCCCTCGTCGGCCGCTACCACGACGAATCCGCTCCCGGGGGCCGCAACCACCGGGTGGTCGTCGGAGTTCACCGGATCCCCGCCGCACAGCCCGGGGCCGGAGCGGGGGCGGCGGGGCCGGAACCGGCCGAGGTCGGGGCGCCGGCGGAACCGGCCGGGACCGGGGCGGGGGCCCGGCCTGCCTGAACCGTCCGACGTTCCGACCTGACCTACCTGATAGTCCCAGATCCGCACGAGAACCAAGGAACCACCCATGCGCACCCTGATCAGCACCGCTTTCATCTCGCTCGACGGCGTCGTCGAGGGCCCCGGCGGCGAACCCGGCTACCGCAACTCCGGCTGGACCTTCAAGGACATCGAGTTCCTCCCCGAGGCGTTCGAGATCAAGGGGCGGGAGCAGGAGGAGGCCACCGCGATGCTGCTCGGCCGGGTCAGCTACCAGGCGTTCAGCCCGGTGTGGCCGGACATGCCGGAGTTCGCCCACTACAAGGCACTGCCGAAGTACGTCGTCTCCACCACCCTCACCGAGGACGACCTGGTGCCGAACTGGGGCGAGACCACCATCCTGCGTTCGCTCGACGAGGTCGCCGCGCTGAAGGAGACCGAGGGCGGCCCGATCATCGTCCACGGCAGCGCCACCCTGAACCACGCCCTCTCGGACGCCGGTCTGATCGACCGCTACCACCTGCTCGTCTTCCCGCTGCTGCTCGGCGCCGGCAAGCGCCTGTTCAGCACGACGGACAAGGACACCCAGAAGCTGAAGCTGGTCGAGCACGAGGTGTACGGGAACGGCCTCCAGAAGCAGGTCCTCGACGTGGTCCGCTGACCGTTCCCCGCTGCGCCCCGGCCTCCCTCCCGGTTCCCCACCCCTTCGTCAACGCTCCTCCGCCGTGCGCCAGATGAACACCTCGCTGCTCGGTTGCCGTTCCGAGAAGAGCCCCGACGGCGAGGTCCGGGTGAGGAGGCGGCGCAGGTCCGACTCGAAGGCCGGGCGGCGCTCGGCGAAGAGGGGCGGGGCCGAGGAGGAGAGCGCGAAGACGCCCGCGACCACGTCGTCGGCCGTACGTTCCAGCGGTCGCCCGCCCGGGACGACGATCCGCTGCGGGCCGGTGAAGCCCGCCCGGGCGAGGACGGCGGCCTCGCCGTCCGGCGTGCCGTGCGGCAACAGCCCCCGCCCGGCGCGGCGGACCGGGCCGAGGTAGTGCCGGACCAGCTCGCCGATCGCGCCGTACGGGACCGGCGGGTGCGGCAGTCCCCCGGTGGGCCGGGGCTCGCCCTTCAGGTCCGAGATGTGCGCCAGGGCGCCGCCGGGCCGCAGCATGCGCCGTACGGTCGCCGCCACCAGGTCACGGTCCATCCAGTGGAAGGACTGGCCGAAGGTCGCCAGCGTGAAGGTGCCGAGGCCCGGCGGCAGTCCCTCGGCCCGGGCCCGCACCCAGGCGGCCTTGGGCTCCCCGGCGCCGACCCGGCGCGCCTCGGCGATCATCCCGGCGTCCGGGTCCACCCCGACGACCTCGCCGAACAGGTGCGCCAGGGCCAGTGCCAGCGTGCCCGGCCCGCACCCCACGTCGAGCAGCCGCCCCCGCCCGTCGAGCCCCAGCGCCTCGGCCAGCGCCTGCGCCAGGCCGGGGGCGTACGGGAGCCGGCCGCGGGTGTAGTGGGCGGCCGTTCCGGCGAACAGCGTCTCGTCCCAGGACCAGGAGTCGTCGGCCATGGCTGCTCCTTCGGGAACCGTCCTCGGGTGAACGGGCCCGATCATGGCATGAGTTGACCTCGGATCGAGGGTGGGCGGGAGGGGAAGTCGATGGACAGGGACTCTGCGATCACCAGACTGAGCCCATGACCGTGACAGATGAGAAGACCGATCTCCGGATCTACGTCCAGGACGCCCGCGACGCCCTGCTCTGGAAGCTCGAAGGCCTCTCCGAGTACGACCTGCGCCGCCCGCTCACCCCCACCGGAACCAACCTGCTGGGTCTGGTCAAGCACGTCACCGGCGCCGAGGCCCTGTACTTCGGCGACACCTTCGGCCGCCCCTTCCCCGAACCGGCCCCCGTGTGGATCACCGGCGGGACCGAGCCGAACGGCGACATGTGGGCACGGGCGGACGAGAGCACCGAGGAGATCGTCGGGCGCTACCGGCGGGTCTGGGCGCACTCCGACGCCACCATCGAGGCCCTGCCGCTGGACGCCGTCGGCAAGGTCCCGTTCGGCGCCCGCCACGAACAGACCCTGCACCGCGTACTCGTCCACATGATCGCCGAGACCCACCGCCACGTCGGACACGCCGACCTGGTCCGCGAACTCGTGGACGGCGCCACCGGCCAGCGCTCCGACGGCGCCAACACCGCCCCCGGCGACGCCGACTGGTGGCGGGCCCACCACGACCGCGTGGAGCAGGCGGCCCGGCAGGCCGGCGGCCCCGCCTGAGGTGGGGAGGGCGGTCCGCGAGGCGCGGCTGACCACGCACGGCCCGGCCCGCCTCCGGCTCGCCGGGCCGCTCACCGATCCGGTGGCCGCGCTCCGGGCGCTCCGCGAGGGCTCGGGGATCCCGATCCGACAGGCACGGGAGCTCCTCGACCGGCTACGGGACTTCGGCCTGAGCGGGACGCTCGTCGAGATGGCGCGCCGGCGGGCACTGCTGGCCGAACGGGGTCGCGGCGGAGGTGACGGCCGGCTTCGGGCGGGCGTACCGGTACGTGGGGCCACCGGAACTACGGGCGGGGGTCGGCGGCCCGGGTGGCCGACCGGTACGGACAGCGGGCGAGTTCGCCACCTGGACGGCCGACCGGACGGCGGAGGAGCTCGCGGAACCGTTCACCTTCGTGGTCGACCTGGACGGCGCGCTGCGGCTCGCTCCGCGCCGTAGCGAACATGTGGCGTGCGCGGGTGGGGAGTTGGTGATGAGCGCCGGGGAGATCGGGTTCCGGCGGTCGCGGGACGGTTGGGAGGTCGAGACGGTCAGCAACCACTCCACCGACTACTGCCCCGACACCGCCTCCTGGCCCGCTGTCACCGCCGCCGTCACCGCCGCCGTCACCTGCATCGAGCTGCCGCACCCCGGCGGCTTCACCCACGCGATGGTCTTCCGCCGCTGCCCACGGTGCGACCGCTGCAACCTCGTCCGCGAGGAGCACTACGCCTGCGCCTTCTGCGACACGAACCTGCCCCGGCACCGGAACGTCGACGGCACCGCACCACTCTGAGCCGCGCGGGTGGCCGGTACCGCAGCTGCCCGGTACCGCGAGGCTGCCCTGTACCGCGTGGCACCGGACGCCTCCTGCCGGAGCCGCCGCACCCCTCCTCCCGCACGGAACTGCCTCGGTGTTGTCGGGCCGGGCCGCTAGGGTCTGTGGGTCACGGGGCAGGCAGGGAAAGGGTTGGACACGTGGGGTTTGCGCGGGTGGCGGAGCTGCCGGGTGGGGTGGTGCACACGGGGAGTCGGGAGTTCCTGGTGCGGGAGGGACTGCCGGCGGCCGGGGCGTTCCTGGACTTCGAGGCGCTCGAGGACGGGGAGCTGACGGCGTTCCCGGCGGAGGCGGAGCGGTTGTTCGTCCTCGGGGAGACGGAGTACTGCACCCCGTTCGCCACCGGCGGCAGCCTGGTGCTGCTGGACGGGCTGACCGGCGAGGTGTTCCTGGACAACGGAGGCCCGCGGCGCGACCTGCTGGCCTCCGACGTGGCCGCACTGGCCGGCCTGGTGCGCGAGGTGGACGCGGTGGCCGAGGAGGCACGGCGGCCGGAGGCGCTGAACGGGCTGCGCGGGCCCACCGTGGTCGCCGAGGTGCTGGCGGGGGCCGAGCGGCGGATGCGGGAGATCGATCCCGGACTGTTCGGCGACGGGTCCGCGCCGCCCCCGCACTGGGGCACCGCGCTGCTGGTGCGGGCGCTGGGTTGGGGTGCGCTGCCGGGCGCGCCGGGCGGACCCGCGTACGAGCTGGCCCCGGAGCTGGTGGCGGAGCTGGCGGCGCTGACGGACCAGGACGGCGGCCCGGGTCGGGTGCACCGGTTCCGGCCCGAGGAACTGCCCGCCGCCCTGGTGCACGAGCCGACCCGGCAGCTGCTGACCGAGATCGGCCTACCGCTGGGCGGGGCGATGTTCGGGGTGTGCGAGGAGCCGCTGGCCACCATGGGCGAGGCGTACCCGGAGTACTTCGACGGCGAGGAGGAGCGGCCGTACCAGCGAGACTTCCTCGCCCTCGGGGACTGGCCGACCGACCTCACGATCGCCCTGGACGGGACCACCGGCCGGCTGGAGCTGCCGGACTGGTACGACGACGGCCACCCCGAGGCCTACCTGAACCGCGACCTGTCCGCCCTGCTCTACGCCCTCTGGACCTACGAGCGGCTGCGTGCCGAGTGGGACCGCTGGGACTACGGCCGGGCCCGGGACACCTGGGCGGTGTTCGATCCGCAGGCACTGCTGAGCGCGGTGGTGGACCGGCTGGTGGAGGCCGTCGACCCGGAGGCCTTCGCCTCGCCGGGCTGCTCCTGGCGGCTGCTCGCCGAGGACGGGCACATGGGCGGCCTGCTCGGCTGAGCGCTTCGGCCGGCTTGGTTCTGACGGCAGCTCTGGCCCTGATTCTTGTTCTGACGCTGGTTCTGGTTCTGGCTCTGGTTCTGGTTCTGACGCTGGCCCTGGTGATAGCGGCGGCCGGGCCGGTGCGGTGGACGGCGCGGGCATCGGGCGTGCCACCGTGCCGGGGCTTCGGAGCGGCCGGTCCTGGGGAACCGTTCCCCGGCTGGGTCTTGGGGTCAGCGGGGCGGGCGCGCAGTACTCGACACCCGGGGCTCAACGCCCGGGGTCGGTCGGGGTAGGTCGGTCGGTCGGTCGGTCAGCGAACTGCGGCCTGGCGGGAGGGTTCCGGGCCAGGCGTAGGCTGAGCCGATTCGATCACTCGAGAAGGCGTCGAAGGGACCTGCGAGGGATGCGCAGCGACACGGGGGAGCTCTACCGGGCGTTCGCGGAGAGGGAGGCGCACGGCAACTCGCCGATCTATCGGGAGCTGGCCGAACACGTCGCCGAGGACGGGCGGTTGTGCGCGCTGCTGGACGGGTTGCCCACCGCCAAGCGGCAGCCGAACCTGCTGTTCGGCGCGGTCCGGCACCTGGGCGGGCCGGTGACCGAGGGCTGGTCGGCCTTCCGTGGTTGGGCGGTGGAGCGCTGGACCGAGGTCTCGGCGACGATGCTGGAGCGGCGGACCCAGACCAACGAGGCGGGCCGCTGCGCCACCCTGTTGCCACTGTTGGCCACCCTGCCGCAGCCGCTCGCCCTGATCGAGGTCGGCGCCTCGGCCGGGCTCTGCCTGTACCCGGACAGGTATCGGTACCGATACCTGTCCGGGGTCGGGCGCGGGAGTGGGGGCCGTAGCGGCGGCGGCAGCGGCAGTGGCAGCGGCAGCGGGGCCGGTGTCCCGGTCGCGGAGTTCGGCGCCGAGGCGAGCCCGGTGACGCTGGACTGCGTGGTGAGCGGGCCGGTGCCGCTCCCCGGCTCCCTGTTGGAACGGCTGCCCGAGGTGGTGTGGCGGGCCGGGGTCGACCTCAATCCGCTGGACGTACGGGCCGAGGAGGACGTGCGCTGGCTGGAGTCGCTGGTCTGGCCCGAGCAGACCCACCGGCTGGACCGGCTGCGCGGCGCCGTCCGGGTCGCCCGGGCCGAACCGCCGCTGCTGGTGCGCGGCGATCTCAACGCGACGGTGGAGGAGTTGGTGGCGCGGGCCCCGGCCGGGGCGACGCCGGTGGTGTTCCACAGCGCGGTGCTCGCGTACCTGCCGCCGGAGGAGCGGGAGGAGTTCGCGGCGACGATGCGCGAGTTGCCCGGGCACTGGATCTCCAACGAGGCGGTTTCCGTGCTGCCGACCGTCACCCGACGCCTCCCCCGCCAGACCCCGGCCGTCTCCGGGCTGTTCGCGCTCGCGCTGGACGAGCGGCCGGTGGCCTTCACCGGGCCGCACGGGCAGTCCCTGGACTGGTTCGGCGAGGCGTAGGCGGCGTGCGGGGCGTAGGCGGCATGCAGGGCGTGCGGGCGGCGGGAGCCTCGGGCTTGAAGCTGCCGCAGCGGCAGCTTCTACCGTCGTGACCAGGGCCGGAGAACCGGCCCCGGTCCACGCGAACGTGGGGACGTGGAGAACGAGGGAGGCGGCCATGGCTTGGCCCATCGCCGAAGTGGCCCGGATGTCCCGTGTGACCGCCAGGACCTTGCGGCACTACGACGAGATCGGGCTGCTGCCCCCGGCCTGGATCGGCTCCAACGGCCACCGCTACTACGAGGAACGGCAGTTGCTCCAGCTGCAACAGATCCTGGTACTGCGGGCACTGGGCGTGGGGCTGACCGAGATCGCCCGGATCCTGGGCGATCAGGTGGACGAGCTGGAGGCCCTGCGGGGCCACCGCCGACGGCTGCTCGCCGAGCGCGACCGGCTCGACGCCCTGGCCACCACCGTTTCCCGCACGATCGCCGACCTGGAACACTCCCGGAAGGACGGCACGCCCATGACCATCAACCGCCCCGAGAACCTGTTCGAGGGCATCCAGCCCGACGACATCGACGCGAGCCTGCGCGAGTTCCCCGAGCACGCCGAGGCGGCCCGGCGTGCGACCGCCGCGATGTCTCCGGCCGAGATCGAGGCCGGACAGCGCGAGCGGACCGCCCGCATGATCCACCTGGCTGAGCTGATGGCGGCCGGCCACCCGGCCGACGCCGAGCCCGTGCAGAGCACGATCGACGAGGAGTACCAGCTGCTCCGCACCATCCGTTCGGTCGCGACCGGCGAGTTCCTGGCGATCGCCCGGTCCTGCACCGAGAACGAACAGTGGAGCGCCGCGTACGAGGCCATCGCCCCCGGCCTGGCCGCGTACCAGCGTGCCGCCATGGAGGCGTACGCGGCGGCGCGGCTGTCCTGAGCCACCCCGGTCGGAGGACCTGGTCCGGTCCGGTCTGCCCTGGCTTGGTCTGGCCTGACGTGGCCTGGCCTGGAAGTCCTGCGAGGGCTTCCGGGCCAGACCGGGCCGGACGCCGGGCGGCTCCGCGCCCGCTCCTCCCCCGGTGTCACTCCGTCCGCAGCGCCGTGACCGTCCGGGTGCGGGCCGCCCAGGTGGCCGGGAGGGCGGCGCCGAGCAGGGCCAGCACCAGGCCGCCGAGTATCAGCGGCCCCGAGACCGCCGGGGAGAACACGGCGAGGTCGGCGTCCGGCACCCCGATCCCGGCGGCCCGGGCCATCGCGGGCATCACCTGGTGGTGCACCAGGACACCGATCGGGACCCCGATCAACCCGGCTGCCAGCCCGCTGCCGCAGACCGAGGTGAGCACCATGCCGACCGTCTGCCGGGGCGACATCCCCAGTGCCTTGAACACCCCGAGGTCGTGCACCCGCTCCCTGGTGTCCAGCAGCACGGTGTTGAGCACCCCGAGCCCCGCCACCGCGGAGAGCAGCAGCGTGAGCACGCCTGCCAGGGTGTTCATCGCCAGCACCACGATGTTGACGTGCTCCCCGCCGGGATCGGCGCTCAGGCCCAGCGGCTTCACCGCCTGGTCGAGCCCGTCGGTGTAGGCCTGCACGTCGCTGCCCGGGGTGAGGTCGATGTGGAAGGTGAGCGCCTCGGCGTGGATCGCGCCGCCGAGCGGTGCCAGCGTGGCCCGGTCCGTGAACACCACGTCGTTGGTGGACAGGACCTCGCCGGTGATCTTCGCCGGGGTGGTACGGCCGTGGTCGGTGAGGGTGACGGTGTCACCGACCTTCGCCTGGTTGGCCCGCAGGTAGGCCGCGGCCACCACGACCTCGCCGGGGCCGTGGAACCAGCGACCGGAGATCAGTTGGAAGCCGCTCCAGGAGGCGTCGCCGCTGAACGCGACCACCTCGGAGCGCCCGGTGTTCCCGGCCAGGGCGGCCGGGGCCGGGGCGGTGCTGTACCAGGCGCGGGTGCCCGGTCGGGACTCGATGGCCCTGGCCACCGCCGCCTCGTCCACGTGGTCGACGGGCTGCGCGGTGCCCTCGATCGGGGCCTGGACCACCACCTTGCCCGCGCGGTCGGCCGTCAGGCCCTCCTGGAGGGAGCCCAGCGAGAGCGTCAGGCCGACGCAGAGGGTGACCCCGACCGTACCGAGCACCACGGCGGCGCCGGTGGTCGCCGAGCGGCCCGGCCGGTTGAGCGGGGAGGCCAGCCCGAGGCTGAAGGCACGTGGCACCGGCAGCCGGCCGATCAGGTCCTGCGCCCGGGACAGCGGGCCCGCCGCCCCCGCCTGGCCGGCCGCGCGGCGGGCGGCCGCCCGCTTGGCACCCGGAGCCGTCCGGCCGACCGCGAGCGCCTCCACCGTCCGCAGCCGCCCGGCCCGCAGGGCCGGTACCAGAGCGGTGCCCGCCACGGCCGCCAGCGCCGCCACCGCGACCACGGCGTCCACCCAGGTCGGGATGCCGAGCAACCCACCGCGCAGGGCCTTGTGGGCCAGCCCGAGGACCGGCACGGACAGCAGGTTTCCGAGGAGCACGCCGAGCGCCGTGCCGAGCCCGGCGGGGATCAGCGCCTGACCGACGTAGGCGCGTGCCACCTGGGCGGGGGTGAAGCCCAGGGACTTGAGGATGCCGATCCGCCGGGTGGCGGCGTTGACGGCACCGCTGACCACGACGCCGATGATCAGCACCGACATGGCCAGCCCGAGCACCCCGAAGGCCGTGACGAACGGGACGAAGGTCGAGGCCGTTCGGTTCGCCTCCTCCCGGGCCGGCCGGTAGGAGGTGGCCCCGGCGATCGCCTCGCCCGGAAGGGCGGCGGCCAGCGCGGCGCGGTCGGCCGCCACCTCGGCGTCGCCGTCGGCGTGGGCGAAGCGGTAGAGGTACTGGACGGCGGGCGCCGTGCCGGGCGCCGTCAGCCCGGCCACCTGCTCCGGGGCGACCCAGCCGTCCGCGCTCCAGGAGACCGAGGCCGCCAGGCCGACGACCTTGAGCGTCGGGTGGGCCGGCAGATCCGGGAACTCCATGCTGTCGCCGACCGCCAGCGGGGAGTGCCCGTCCAGGAACACCACCTCGCCGGGGCCCGCGATCCAGCGGCCGTCGGTGATCCGCAGGCCGTCCAGCGCACCGTCCTGGGCGCGGCCGACCAGCGTCATCGGCGGCAGCGGGCTCCCGGCCGGCGGGATCCGGGTGCCGGGACCGGAGCGCGGCTGGACGGTCACCGCCTGGTAGGGGCCGGCCGTGGCCGTCACGCCGGGGGCGTGGGCCGTCGCGGCGAGCTGGGCGGGGCTCGCCTTCGCCCGGTCGTACAGCACGTTGAGGTGGGCGCCGCGCTGGTCCGCGAAGGAGCGCTGGTAGGGGCCCTGGGCGGCGACCAGCAGGCCGAGCGCGAGGATGCACGCCGTCACGGACACCATCGTGGTGAGCACCATCACCAGCGTCTGCACCCGCCGGCGGCCCACCCCGGCGCGCACCACCTTGCCGAGCGCACTCATCGGCCACCGCCCGGTGCGGCCGCGGCCGCCGTGTCCCGGACCAGCCGGCCGTCGAGCAGTTCGATCGTCCGCTCGGCACAGGCCTCGGCGAGCGCGGTGTCATGGGTGACCAGCAGGATCGTCTGGCCCTCCGCGTTGAGCCCGCGCAGCAGGTCGCGGACGTCGGCGGCCGAGGCGGTGTCCAGTGCCCCGGTGGGCTCGTCGGCCAGCAGCAGCGGCGGACGGTTCATCAGCGCCCGGGCCACCGCGACCCGCTGGCGCTCGCCGCCGGAGAGCCGGCCGGGGAAGGCCTTGGCGTGCCGGGCCACCCCCAGCCGCTCCAGCAGCTCCCCGGCCCGGGCCCGGGCCTGCTCCCGCCGCATCCCCGCCAGCTGGGCCGGGAGCAGCACGTTGTCCTCCGCGTTCAGGTCGTCCAGCAGGTTGAAGAACTGGAACACCATGCCGATCCGGGCCCGCCGGTACTCGGCCAGCGCGGCCTCGCCGAGCCGGTGCACGGCGACGCCGTCCACCTCCACCTCGCCCTCGCTCGGGCGGTCCAGGCCGGCGATCAGGTTCAGCAGGGTGGACTTGCCGCTGCCCGAGCGGCCGAGCACGGCCAGCGCCTCGCCGGCCCGGACCTCCAGGTCGAGCCCGGCCAGGGCGGGGCGGGCGGCGTCGGATCGGTCGTACGTCTTGCTGACGCCGCGGATCCGGATGATCGGCGCGTTCACGGGCCCTCCACGGTTCGGGGTCCGGCACCGGGAACCCCGGGCCGGCTGACGGGACATGACGCTACGAATCCGAGGCGGGCTGCCGACAGCCGTCTGGACGGCCTCTACGGGGTGTATCCAGATACACCCCGAACTGGGTGTTCAGGCCTAGAGCGCCGGGCGACCCGGACGGGCAGACTGACCCATCGAAAGATCGGAACCGGGGCCCACGGGGCTTCGGAACGACGTCATCGGGTCCGCGGCCTCGGTCCGCGGCCTCGGGGGTCTGCGGCTTCGAGGTCCCCGGACGGGGGCCGCGAAAAGGGAAAGGGGGGCGCGTCATGAACGCGGGAGTGCTGAACGGACTGGCCCTGAGGGTCGGCCGGGCGTGCGCGGACGGGGTGCGCGCCTGGTACACGGCGACACTGGCCGTGACGGGCCTCCTCGCGCTGCTGGCGGGGCCGGTCCTGCTGGCAGCCGCGCTGTTCGGCCCGGACGAGCCCCGGGACTTCCACCCAGGCGGGCCGCTGATCCTGGCAGTGCCGATGGCGCCGGTCGCCCTGTGGGCGCTCTGCTGGGCCACCGGGGGCGGCGGCCGGGCGGTCGGCGCCGCGCTGTTCGCCCCGGGGGCGATAGCGCTGATGGCGACGCACCTCTACGGCGGTGCCGCGCCCGGCGGCCGGTCCGGCTCGTTCTGGCTGGCGCCCTCGCTGCTGGTGCTCGGGCTGTTCGGGGCCCGTTGGATCGCGACGGAGAGCAGGCGGACGGTCGGGAAGTGGAGCGGGCGGCCGATCCCGGTGCCGTACCGCCGGCCGGTCGGGGCGGGGCCCTGGCGGCGGCTGCGGGTCGGCGGCTGGCTCACCGACCCGGCGACGTGGCGGGACTTCGCCTGGACGCTGCTCACCGGCGCCGCCGTGCTGCTCACCGCCGCGATCGTCGTGCTGACCCCGGTCGCCCTGGAGGTCTTCGGCCGGGACGGCCGGTTCTTCGCCCTCGGCGTCGTCTACTCGATGGGCCTGACCGTCGCTCCGCTGGCCGTCCTGTGGGCCGCCCCACCCGCCCTGCGGATCCACGAGAAGGCCGCCCGGGCCCTGCTCGGGCCCTCCCGGCGGACCGAGCTCGCCCGCCAGGTCAGCCATCTCGCGCGGACCAGGGCGGACACCATCGATGCCGGCGCGGCCGAGCTGCGCCGGATCGAGCGGGACCTGCACGACGGGGCGCAGGCCCGGCTGGTGGCGCTGGGCATGCTGCTGACCGTGGCCGAGCAGCTGAAGGACGACCCGGACGCCCTCGGACCGCTGCTGGCCGAGGCCCGGCTGTCCTCGGTGAAGGCGCTGGGCGAGCTGCGGGACCTGGTCCGCGGCATCCACCCCCCGGTGCTCGCCGACCGCGGCCTGGCCGACGCGATTCGGGCGACGGCGCTGGACATGCCGCTGCCGGTCGGCTTCAGCGGCGGCCTGCCCGGCCGGGCTCCGGCCCCGGTGGAGTCGGCGGCCTACTTCGCGGTGACGGAGCTGCTGGCCAACGTGGTGAAGCACGCGGGGGCCTCGCAGGTGTGGATCGAGATAGGGCACAGTGGCGGGCTGTTGCGGATATCGGTCACCGACGACGGGCGCGGCGGCGCCGCCCCGTCCCGGGGAACCGGCCTCAGCGGAACCGAACGCCGACTGGCCGCCTTCGACGGGGTGCTCGCGATCAGCAGCCCGTCCGGCGGGCCGACCATCGTGAACCTGGAGATCCCGTGCGCGTTGTCATCGCCGAAGACCTCTTCCTCCTCAGGGACGGCCTGACCCGGCTGCTGGAGGCCAACGGCATGAAGGTCACCGCGGCGGTGGAGGACGGCGAGCAGCTGCTCGCCGCGATCGCCGCGGACCGTCCCGACATCGCCGTGGTCGACGTCCGGCTGCCGCCGGGCTTCACCGACGAGGGTCTGCGGGCCGCGCTGGCGGCTCGCCGGGCCCATCCGGGTCTGCCCGTCCTGGTGCTGTCGCAGTTCGTGGAGCAGCTGTACGCGCGCGAGCTGCTCGCCGGCAGCACCGGCGGGATCGGCTACCTGCTCAAGGACCGGGTGATGGACGGCACCCAGTTCATCGACGCCGTCCGGCGGGTCGCCCAGGGCGGCACCGCGATGGATCCGGAGGTGATCACCCGGCTGCTCACCCACAACTCCTCGGCCGGTCCGGTCTCCACCCTCTCGCCGCGCGAGCGCCAGGTGCTGGCGCTGATGGCGGAGGGCCGGTCCAACGCGGCGATCGCCCAGCAGCTGGTGATCACCGAGCGGGCGGTCGCCAAGCACACCGCGTCGATCTTCGTACGGCTCGCCCTCCAGCCCTCCGATGACGACAACCGCCGGGTCCTGGCCGTCCTGGCCTACCTCAACAACTCCTGAGCTAAGCCGAGAGGCGCCGCCGTCGCCCGCACTTCGACACCCCCGGCCCCGCCCCGGCGCCACCGGCCCCACTCAGGTACCACCGGCCCCACTCAGGTACCACCGGCACACAACTTGATAGATCACCGACAAGTGGTGAGCGGCCCTCCGCCGTACGGGGCTCGCCCGCCGCAGAACGGGTCAATTACGCTGGTGAGGTGCTCATCCTTGTTCGCCGCCGTCACGTGGACCTGCTCCGCGTGACGACCATGTCCTGTCGACGCTCCGGCTGAACCTCGCGCCACCCACCCTCGCGCCACCCACCCTCACGGCGGCCCCTGCCCGGCCGCCGCCACCTCCCGGCTCCCGAGCATCCGCCGCACCAGGCGCTGCTCCGGCCCTCCCCGGTCGACCACCGGGACCAGCCGGGACGAGACCCAGCGGATGTCACACATGACGCAGCAGTACACGCCCATATCCGGGACCGGCACCGGCTCCGCCCCGGCGGACGCCCTCCCGGTGATCGACCTCTCGCTCGCCGACGGCAGCCCGGAGGACCGCCGCCGCCTGCACGACGAGCTCCGCGCCGCGGCCACCGGCGTCGGTTTCTTCCAGCTCGTCGGCCACGGCGTCACCCCGGATGAGACCGCCGCGCTCGCCCGGGCCACGCGGGCCTTCTTCGCCCTCCCCGAGGCCGACCGGCTCGCCGTGAGCAACCTCAACTCCCCCCACTACCGGGGCTACACCCGCATCGGCGACGAGCGCACCGGCGGCAGCCAGGACTGGCGCGACCAGCTCGACATCGGCGCCGAGCTGCCCCCGCACGTCCCCGGCACCGGCGAGCCCCCGTACTGGTGGCTGGAGGGGCCCAACCAGTGGCCCGAGGCGCTCCCCGAGCTGCGCACCGCCGCGCTCGGCTGGGTCGACCACCTCGGCGCGGTCGCCCGCCGCCTGCTGCACGAGCTCCTCGCCGCCATCGGCGCCCGACCCGACTACTACGACGAGGCCTTCGCGGGCCATCCCCACCTGCGCCTCAAGCTGGTCCGCTACCCCGGCAGCGCCCCGGACGGCACCGGCCAGGGAGTCGGCACCCACAAGGACTACGGGTTCATCACCCTGCTGCTGCAGGACACCGTCGGCGGCCTCCAGGTCGAGCGCGCGGACGGCACCTTCCTGGACGTCCCGCCGCTCGACGGCGCCTTCGTCGTCAACCTCGGCGAGCTGCTGGAGGTGGCCACGGACGGTTACCTCAAGGCCACCAGCCACCGCGTGGTCAGCCCGCCCGGCGCCCGCGAGCGCTTCTCGGTGCCGTTCTTCTACAACCCCCGCCTCGACGCCCACATCGAGCCGCTCGACTTCCCGCTCGCCCACCACGCCCCCGGCGCCACCGAGGACCCGGCCAACCCGCTCTTCGCCGACTTCGGCCTCAACGAGTGGAAGGGCTACACCAGGGCCCACCCCGAAGTCACCCGCCGCCACCACGCCGCCCTCGCCTGACCGGCGACGCCCGCCGCCCCCACGCCCAGCCCCCACGCCCAGCCCCACGCCCAGCCTCGATCCGCCACGGCACGGAGCCGGCCGACCCGATCTGCCCGGCGCCGTAGCCGGTGATCGGCGCAGGGCTGTTCCTCCGCCGGTCCGGACGGACCGCATGGACCAGATGAACCCGAGGCCCGGACGGACCGCATGGACCACATGGGCCCGCTGGACAAGATGGACCCGGGGCGGCGGGCACTGTCACACTGCTGCTGTCACAGCAGGAGTGTGCCAGCGTGGGAGGCGGCGGATGGGGGAGCACGGCGGGGTGGGGGTCGGACTGCGGCTGACCGTGGACGAGCTGGCGGCGCGGGCCGGGGTGACGGTGCGGACGGTGCGGTTCTACGGGACGAAGGGGCTGCTGCCGCCGCCCGAGCTGGGGCCGCGGCGGGTGGGGTTGTACGGGGCGGCGCACCTGGACCGGCTGGAGCTGATCGAGGAGTTGCAGCGGCAGGGGCTGACGCTGGCGGCGATCGAGCGGTACCTTGCGCGGCTGCCGCAGGACAGCACGCCGCTGGACCTGGCGATCCATCGTGCGCTGGTCGCGTCCTGGACGCCGGAGGCCCCGGAGGCGGCCACCAGGGCGCAGCTGGAGCGGCGGGCCGGGCGGGGGCTGACGGAGGAGCAGGTCGAGCGGCTCGCCGCGATGGGGGCGCTGGAGCGGACGGGGGACCCGGAGGTGTTCCGGGTGGATCCCGGGCTGCTGCCGCTGGGCGTGCGGATCCTGGACGTGCCGATCCCGCTGGAGACGTTGCTGGCCGCCCGGGCGGTGGTGCTGGAGCACAGCCGGGCGACGGCGCGGGAGTTGCAGCGGCTGTTCCGCGAGACGGTGTGGAAGCCGTACCGGGAGAGCGAGCCCGGGCCGGAGGAACTGACCCGGATGCGGGCGCTGACGGACCACATCCAGCCGATGGTGGCGCAGGCGCTGGTCACCGCCTTCCAGCGGTACCTGCGGGAGGAACTGGGCGAGGAACTGCGCCAGGAGGAAGAGCACGAGGAGGAGCGCGGGGAGGAGAAGGAGCAGCGGTAGCAGAGGCCCGGTGGGGCCGTGCGGTGCACGGCCCCACCGGAGCCCGGACGGGTCGGCGGGTCAGTCCGTGAAGGTCCGGCCCTCGGCGGCCACCCGCTCCAGCAGCGCCGGCGGCGCGAACCGCTCGCCGTACGCGGCGGCGAGTTCGCGGGCGCGGGCCAGGAAGCCGGTCGGGCCGCCCTCGTAGCCGTTGATGTACTGGAACACGCCGCCCGTCCAGGCCGGGAAGCCGATGCCGAGGATCGAGCCGACGTTGGCGTCGGCGACCGAGGTCAGCACGCCCTCCTCCAGGCAGCGCACCGAGTCCAGCGCCTCGCTGAACAGCATCCGCTCCTTGAGGTCCTCGAAGGGCACCTCGGTGGCACCGCCGCCGAAGTGCTCCAGCAGCCCGGGCCAGAGCCGCCCGCGCTTGCCGTCCTCGCCGTACTCGTAGAAGCCCGCGCCGCCGCTGCGTCCGGGGCGGCCGAACTCGTCGACCATCCGGTCGACGACCGTGTCCGCCGGGTGCGGCGTCCAGGTGCCGCCGGCCGCCTCCGCCGCGCGCCGGTACTCGTCGCGGATCTTGCGCGGCAGGGTGAGGGTGAGCTCGTCCATCAGGGAGAGCACCTTGGCGGGGTAGCCGGCCTGGGCGGCGGCCTGCTCGATGCTGGACGGGTGGACGCCCTCGCCGACCATGGCGACGCCCTCGTTGATGAACTGGCCGATCACCCGCGAGGTGAAGAAGCCGCGCGAGTCGTTGACCACGATCGGGGTCCGGTCGATCTGCCGGACCAGGTCGAAGGCACGGGCCAGCGCCTCGTCCCCGGTCTGCGGGCCGCGGATGATCTCGACCAGCCGCATCTTGTCGACCGGCGAGAAGAAGTGCAGCCCGATGAAGTCGCTCCGGCGCTCGACGCCTTCCGCGAGCACGCCGATCGGCAGGGTGGAGGTGTTGGAGCAGAGCAGCGCGTCGGCGTCGACCACGCCCTCGATCTCCTGGAACACCTTGTGCTTGAGCTCGGTGTTCTCGAACACGGCCTCGATCACCGCGTCGCAGCCGGCCAGGTCGGCGGCCTCGGCGGTGGGGGTGATCCGGGCCAGCAGCTCGTCGCGCTTGGCCTCGGTGGAGCGCCCGCGCGCGATGGCCTTGTTCAGCAGCCCCTCGGAGTAGGCCTTTCCGCGCTCGGCGGCCTCGACGCTGACGTCCTTGAGCACCACCTCGATGCCGGCCTTGGCGCAGGTGTAGGCGATGCCCGCGCCCATCATCCCGGCGCCGAGCACCGCGACCTTGCGGACCGGCCGCTTCTCGACGTCCTTCGGGCGCCCGGCACCGGAGTTGACCGCCTGCATGTCGAAGAACAGCGACTGGATCATGTTCTTGCTGGTCTGCCCGCAGACCAGCTCGGTGAAGTAGCGGGCCTCGATGGTCATCGCGGTGTCGACGTCCACCTGGGCGCTCTCGACGGCGGCGGCCAGGATGTTGCGCGGAGCCGGGTAGGGCGCGCCGTTCAGCTGCTTGCGCAGGTTGGCCGGGAAGGCGGGGAGGTTGGCCGCGAAGGCCGGGGTGGCCGGGGTGCCGCCGGGGATCTTGTGGCCCTTGACGTCCCAGGGCTGGACGGCGGTCGGGTTGGCGTCGATCCAGGCTCGCGCCCGGGCGGCCAGTTCCTCGGGGGTGTCGACCAGTTCGTGCACCAGTCCGTGCTCCAGCGCCTGCGCCGGACGGTACTGGCGGCCCTGGAGCAGGAACTTCAGCAGGGCGTCGGTGATGCCGAACAGCCGGACCGTCCGGACCACTCCGCCGCCGCCCGGCAGCAGACCGAGGGTCACCTCGGGCAGGCCGAGCCGGCTGGCGGGGCTGTTCAGCGCGATCCGGTGGTGGCAGGCGAGGGCGATCTCCAGGCCGCCGCCGAGCGCGCTGCCGTTGACGGCGGCGACGACCGGCTTGCCGAGGGTCTCCAGCTTGCGCAGCGAGCGCTTGATCCGCATCGACTTCTCGAACACGGACTCGGCGTCCTCGGGGCGGGCGGCGGAGAGCATCCGCAGGTCTCCCCCGGCGAAGAAGGTCTTCTTGCCGGAGGTGATCACCACGCCGCGCAGCGCGTCCGAGGCGGCCAGGCCCGCCAGGCGCTCGACGACGGTCTCGAAGTCGGCGGAGAAGGCCTCGTTCATGGTGTTGACGGACTGGGTGGGGTCGTCGAGGACGAGGGTGACCACGCCGTCCTGGTCCTGCTCCCAGCGGATGGTGGTGGTGTCGCTCATGGGTTCACGGTCTCCAGATCTACCGGTCTGCTGGGGGAGGTCAGATGCGCTCGACGATGGTGGCGATGCCCATGCCGCCGCCCACGCAGAGGGTGATCAGGCCGTAGCGCAGGTCGCGCCGCTCCAGTTCGTCGATCACGGTGCCGAGCAGCATCGCGCCGGTGGCGCCGAGCGGGTGGCCGAGCGCGATCGCGCCGCCGTTGACGTTCACCTGGTCGTGGCGGAAGCCGAGTTCGCGGATGAAGCGGAGCGCGACCGCGGCGAAGGCCTCGTTGATCTCGACCAGGTCGATGTCGGCGGCGGTGAGCCCCGCCTTGGCGAGCGCCTTGTGGGTGGCCGGGGCGGGCCCGGTGAGCATGATGGTCGGCTCGGAGCCGGAGACGGCGGCGGAGACGATCCGGGCGCGCGGGCGCAGCCCGTACCGCTCGCCGACCTCGCGGTTGCCGATGGCCACCAGCGCGGCACCGTCCACGATGCCGGAGGAGTTGCCCGCGTGGTGGACGTGGTCGATGGCCTCGACCCAGTGGTACTTCTGGAGGGCGACGGCGTCGAAGCCGCCGGCCTCGCCGATGGCGGCGAAGGAGGGCTTGAGGCCGGCCAGGGTCTCGACGGTGGTGCCGGGGCGGATGAACTCGTCGCGCTCCAGCACGACCAGGCCGTTGCGGTCGCGCACCGGGACGACCGAGCGGTCGAACAGGCCGTCCGCCTGGGCCTTGGCGGCACGGGCCTGGGACTCGGCGGCGAAGGCGTCCACGTCGGTGCGGGAGAAGCCCTCGATGGTGGCGATGAGGTCGGCGCCGATGCCCTGCGGGGCGAAGTTGGTCTCGTACGCGGTCATCGGGTCGGCGAACCAGGCGCCGCCGTCGGAGGCCATCTTCACCCGGGACATCGACTCCACGCCGCCGGCCAGGACCAGGTCCTCCCAGCCGGAACGGACCTTGGCGGCGGCCAGGTTGACGGCTTCCAGGCCGGAGGCGCAGAAGCGGTTCTCCTGGACGCCCGCGACGGTGTCGGGCAGGCCGGCCGCGACGGCGGCGATCCGGGCGATGTCGGAGCCCTGGTCGCCGACCGGGCTGACCACGCCGAGCACGATGTCGTCGATCGCGGCCGGGTCCAACCCGGGGAAGCGGTGGCGCAGTTCGTGGATCAGTCCGACGACCAGGTCGATCGGCTTGGTGCCGTGCAGCGAGCCGGAGGCCTTGCCCCGGCCGCGCGGGGTGCGGATCGCGTCGTAGACGTACGCTTCGGTGGTCACGGTGGGAACGCCTTTCAGCGGGTTTTCGGGGCAGGGGTCTGGGGGTCAAGGGGCCTGCGGAGCAGGGGTCTGCGGAGCAGGAGGTCAGCGGGGAACGTTCGGAGACCCGAGCGCGGAGCGGTCAGCCGAGGATGGAACGGCCGACGATCTCCTTCATGATCTCGGTGGTGCCGCCGTAGATGGTCTGGATGCGGCCGTCGGTGAACGCCCGGGCGACCGGGAACTCACTCATGTAGCCGTAGCCGCCGTGCAGTTGGAGGCAGCGGTCGGCGGTGCGCTTCTGCAGCTCGGTGGCCCACCACTTGGCCATCGAGGCGTCCACCGGGGTGAGCGCCCAGCGGTTGTGCTCGGTGATGCAGCGGTCCACGAAGGCCCGGGTGACGGCGCACTCGGTGGCCAGTTCGGCGATCTCGAAGCGGACGTGCTGGAGCTTGGCGAGCGGACGGCCGAAGGCCTCGCGCTGCTTGACGTAGTCGGTGGTGATCTCGACCAGGTACTCGGCCCCGGCGATCGCCGCGGCGGCGATGGTGAGCCGTTCCTGGGCGAGGTTCTGCATCAGGTGGACGAAGCCGCCGTTGAGCTCGCCGATCAGGTTCTCCTTCGGCACCCGGACGTCCTCGAAGAACAACTCGGCGGTGTCCTGGGCCTTCTGGCCGATCTTGTCGAGGTTGCGGCCGCGCTCGAAACCGGGCGTTCCGCGCTCGACGGCCAGCAGGCTCAGCCCGTGCGCGCCGCCCTCGGGGGTGGTGCGGGCGACCACGATCACCAGGTCGGCGAGGATGCCGTTGGAGATGAAGGTCTTGGCGCCGTTGAGCAGGTAGTGGTCTCCCCGGTCGACCGCCTGGGTGCGGATGCCCTGGAGGTCGGAGCCGGTGCCGGGCTCGGTCATCGCGATCGCGGTGATCAGCTCGCCCGAGCAGAAGCCGGGCAGCCAGCGGCGCTTCTGCTCCTCGGTGGCGAGCGAGGTGAGGTACGGGCCGATGATGTCGTTGTGCAGGCCGATCGCCAGCCCGGAGGCACCGGCCCGGGCGAACTCCTCGGCCAGCACGGCGGCGTAGCGGAAGTCGGGGGTGCCGCCACCGCCGTACTCCTCGGGGACGGCGAGGCCGAGCAGGCCCTGGCGGCCGGCCGCGAGCCAGGCGGAGCGGTCGACGATGCCGGCCTTCTCCCAGCGGTCGTAGTGCGGCAGCACCTCCTTGGCCAGGAAGGCCCGCACGGTGGCCCGGAAGTCGTCGTGCTGCTCGGTGAAGATCTCGCGCTGCAACGCTACTCTCCTTGCTCTGCCGAGGGGTTGGGGGAGGGGACGCCTGGCCCGGTGGAGGTACTGCCGGAGCCGGTGGAGGCGCCACCCGGGTCGCGGGAGGGGACGCCGAGGCCGCCGGAGGGGACGACCGGGCCGAGGGAGGGCACGCCCCAGTCGCGGGCCACCTCGCCGGTGTCCGCGCCCGGCCGGGCCGGCGGGCGGCGCAGGGCGCCGGGGGTCGCGGAGAAGCGCGGGGCGGGGGCGGGCTGGGTGACTCCGTCCACCTCGACGTACGTCCCGCGCGTCGACAGATGGCCGTCGGCGGCGGCCTGACGCATCGTCAGTACCGGTTCCACGCAGGCGTCGGAGCCCGCGAAGACGGCCTCCCACTCGGCCCTGGTCCGGGTGGCGAAGCGGGCGGCGATCAGGGACCGCAGCTCGGGCCAGCGGGCCGGGTCGTACTGGCCGGGCGCGTCGGGGCCCAGCTCCAGCAGCCGGGCGAACTCGGCGTAGAAGCGCGGCTCCAGGGCACCGACGGCCAGGTGCCCGCCGTCGGACGCCCGATAGAGGGCGTAGAACGGCGCGCCGCCGTCCAGCAGGTTGACGCCCCGGCGGTCCTGCCAGTGGCCGGCCGCGAGCAGGCCCCACAGCATGCTGCCGAGGTGGGCCGCGCCGTCCACGATCGCGGCGTCGACCACCTGCCCGGCGCCGGTGGCCCGGGCGTGGTGCAGCCCGGCGAGCAGGCCGACGACCAGGTAGAGCGAGCCGCCCGCGTAGTCACCCAGCAGGTTCGCCGGGATGCCGGGGGCCTCGTCGGCACCGCCCGGCGCCGCCACCATGCCGAGCACCCCGGCGACCGCCGCGTACCCGAGGTCGTGCCCGGCGGTCGCCGCCCGCGGGCCGCGCTGCCCCCAGCCGGTCATCCGGCCGTACACCAGCGCCGGGTTGCGCGCCAGGCAGTCCTCGGGCCCGACCCCGAGGCGCTCCGCGACGCCCGGCCGGTAGCCCTCGATCAGAAGGTCCGCCCGCTCGACCAGGTCCAGCACCTGCCCGGGACCTTCGGGGGACTTCAGGTCGATCAGCACGGAGCGCTTGTTGCGGTTGCTGAGGTCGAAGGCCGGGTCGGTGCCGAGCGGTGAGGGCTCCGGGCGGTCCACCCGCACCACGTCCGCCCCAAGGTCCCCCAACAGCATCGCCGCGAACGGCCCCGGCCCGATCCCGGCGAGCTCCACCACCCGCACACCCGCCAGCGGCCCCCCGGCCGCCGGCGCACTGCTCGTGTCACCCACTGGCTGCTGAACCCTTCCCGATGGGTTTGACAGTAAAGCTGTAACACTCGGGATGATAGGCAAGCGACTCGCCGGTAACAAGACCTCCTCCGGCACGCCGCGTCGCCGATCCCCCCGCCGATGCCCCCGCGACTCCCGCTCGGATCCCCCGCGGATCCCCCTTCGTCTCGCCTCCGACCGGACTCCGGATGGACTCCGACATCTCCCTCCAGGGGCCCTTCCCCGACACCGCCGAGGCATGGCGGCAGTTCCTCACCGCCGGGGGCAAGGCGATCGACTGCGAGCCGATCCTGTAGCGAACAGCGGGCGGGCGGAAATGGGTGGGCGCAGGCCGAGGTAATAGTCTATCTTGCCATGTAGCCATTACATGACACACGGGGAGCGCCATGACCACCACCACCGATCCGACCGCCGCCCGCACGGTCGTCGCCGTCTCCGAGCGGCTGGTGCTGACCCGGCCGCAGGAGGGGGACCTGGAGGCGGTGTTCGCGATCCACGGGGATCCGGAGACCAACCGGTACAACCCGAACGGACCGCAGCGGGACCGGGCGGAGAGCCGGGAGATGCTGGACGGGTTCGTCGCCGACTGGGTGCGGGACGGCGTGGGGTACTGCGCCGTCGCCACCGGGGAGGACCCGGGGACGGTGATCGGGTTCGCCGGGCTGTACCTGCACACGCTGGACGGGAAGCGGGTGTTCAACCTCTACTACCGGTTCCGGCCGTCCGCCTGGGGCCTGGGGTTCGCGGCGGAGGCGGCCCGGGCGGCGATGGCCGAGGCGCTGCCGCGCTTCCCCGGCATCCCGGTGGTCGCCCTGATCCACGCCGACAACCTGCCCTCGCGTCGGCTCGCCGAGCGGCTCGGGCTGGTCGCCGACCCGGACGGTCGCACCGACGAGGAGGACCGGGTGATCCACCGGATGGCCCCGGCCGTCGCACCGGCCTGAGCCGGAGATCCCCCGCCAGGGGGAGCGGGATCGCGCCCCGGGCGGAGGCCGCGGGGCGGGGCCCGGCGGGACGGTGGGGGCATGAGGATCAACGAGCACGTGGTGCGTGCCGGGGCGGCGTGGACGGCGGTGGCGGCGACCGGGCCGTACCTGACGCTGAAGCTGCTCTGGCTGACCGGGCATCCGGTGGGGGCGGACAACCCCGGCGCGATGGACCGGCTGTGGCTGGTGAACCTGCTGACCTTCGGCATGGACGCGATCGCCGTGGCCCTGGCGCTGGCGTTCGTCCGGCCGTGGGGGCGGCGGGCGCCGGCCGGGCTGGTCGCGTTCCCGATGTGGGCGGCGACCGGGCTGCTCGGCACGATCCTGGTCGCGTTGCCGCTGTACCTGCTGAGCCTCCTGGTGCTCGGGCCGGAGCGCGCCGCCCCGGACGACAAGGGCGTCGGCGACTGGGTCTTCCTCGTCGTGTACGGCGGCTTCTGCGTCCAGGGCCTCTCCCTGCTCACCGCCTTCGCCCTGTACGCCCGCCGGCGCTGGCCCGGGCTGCTGCGGGAGCGGATCGGCGACCTGCCCGACTCCCCCACCCTGACCGTGCAGCGCGCCCTCGCCTGCGTCGCCGCGCTGCTCGCCGCGGGCGTCGCGGTGGGCCGGGCCTACTGGGCGCTCGGCGGCACCGCCGGACTGCCGCAGAGCATGGTGGAGGAGCGGAACCGGGGCGTGGCGGTGATGGACGGGGTGGCCGCGGTGATGGCGGTGGCCGCGGCGGTGGCGCTGCTGGTCCTCGTCTTCCGGATCCGGCCGGGGCGCCGGCTGCTCGGGCCGCTGCTGGTGGTGTGGACGGCGGCCGGCTCGCTGTTCGGCTGGGGCGGCTGGCAGCTGGTGGCCTTCGGGGCGACGACGACCCGGGTGACCGAGCTGCGGAGCGCCGTCCCCGGGCTGATGCCCCTGGTGCAGACCGCCCAGGTGGTGGCCGCGGTGCTGGTCCTGACGGTCGGGGCGACGGCGTTGACCGAACGGGGCGCCCGCCGGCGCGCCGCTGCCGTAGAGTCGCGCGGGTGATCACGGGGGTGGACAGCCGGTTGCGGCGTACGGCGGGGGCCGCGTTCGGGCGGCGGGCCCGGCTGCGCTGGGTGCACCTGGTCCTGGGCGGCGCGCTGCTGATGCCGTACTGGATGCTGTCGGTGGTGCTGTTCGGGGCGCTCAACCCGAACCAGTCGCCCGCCCGCCAACTGCTGCTGTACGCCCTGTCGTTGCTCACCTCGCTGCCGATGGCCGCCGTCACCGCGCTGGTGCCGACGGTGCGCGGGCTGGAGGGCGCGGCCGCGCGGGCGCTGTGCGCGGTGGCCCGGCCGGAGGAACTCGCCACCGGACCTGCCCGCTCCTGGACCGCCCGCCGGCGCACCGCGCTCTGGTACGTGCTGCACGTCCTGTTCGGCGGGGTCGTCGCCGGGATGACACTGGCCGGCACCCCCTTCGCGGTGGTGCTGGTCTGCGGCTTCGCGGGGACGAGGGAGTTCGTCCGGGCGTGGGAGCGGCACTTCCCCGGCTGGCTGGTCACCGGCCCGGCCCTCGGCCTCGGCGTGCTGCTGCTGATCGTCGGCACCAACGCCGTCTGCGGCGCGCTGCTGGCCCGCTGGGCGCCCGCCCTACTGGGCCCGACGCCGGAGGAGCGGGTGGCCGCCGCCGAGCGCCGGGCCACCGTGCTCGCCCAGCGCAACCGGCTGGCCCGCGAACTGCACGACTCGGTCGGGCACGCGCTCAGCGCCGTCGGCATCCAGGCCTCGGCCGCCGCCCGGGTGCTGCGCAGCAACCCGGACTTCGCCGCCGAGGCGCTCGCGGCGATCGAGGAGACCGCCCGCGCCGCCGTCGCCGAACTCGACACCGTGCTCGGGCTGTTGCGCGAGGAGGACCAGGCGGCCGCCGGGCCGTCCGGGCCCACCCTCGCCGGGCTGGACGACCTGCTGCGCCAGCTCGGCCGTGCCGGGGTCGCGGTGGACGCCGAGCTGGCGCCCGGGCTGTCCGGGCTGCCCGAGGCGGTCTCCCGCGAGGCGTACCGGATCGTGCAGGAGGGCCTGACCAATGTGCTGCGGCACGCCGGGCCCGCCCCGGCCGGGCTGCGGGTCGACCTGGCCGACGGCCGACTCGGGATCGAACTGACCAACCCCCTCGGCTCCGGCCGGCCGAGCCGCCCCGGCGGCGGACGCGGGCTGCGCGGGATCGCGGAACGGGCGGCGGCCCTGCACGGCGGCAGCACCGCGGGGCCGGGCGAGGACGGAACGACGTGGCGGCTGGCCGTCTGGCTGCCGGTGGGAGGGACGACGTGAACGGGAAAGAACGCCATGAAGGCGACGGACGCAACGGAGGCAACGGAGGCGACGGAGGCGACGGAGGCGACGAGGGCACGGACGCGGTCGAAGGCGGGGGCGGGGGCGGGGGCGGGGGCGGGGGCGGGGGCGACGGCATGGGCCGGGGCGCCGACGACATCCGGGTGGTGATCGCGGACGACGAGCGACTGGTCCGCCTGGGCCTGCGGGTGGTGATCGACAGCGAACCGGGCCTCACCGTGGTCGGCGAGGCCGCCGACGGCGCCGAGGTCGTCCCGCTGGTGCGCGAACTGCGCCCGGACGTGGTGCTGATGGACGTCCGAATGCCCGGCATCGACGGCATCCGGGCCACCGAACAGCTGGTCAACGGAATGGCCGTGCCGCCGCGCATCCTGGTGGTCACCACCTTCGAGCACGACGACCACGTGTACGACGCGCTGCGCGCGGGCGCCACCGGGTTCCTGCTGAAGCGGGCCCGGGCGGAGGAGATGGTGCAGGCGGTGCGACTGGTCGCGCGCGGCGACTCGCTGCTGTTCCCGGCGGCCGTCCGCGAACTGGCGCTGCGCCACGGCGCGGACCGACGCCGGGAGGCCGAGCGGGCGGACCGGGCGGGGCGGGGGCCGATCGGGCGGCTGACCGAGCGGGAGGGCCAGGTGCTGCGGCTGATGGCCACCGGGCTCAACAACGGCGAGATCGCCCGGCAGCTGGTGGTGAGCCAGGAGACGGTGAAGACGCACGTCGGCAGCGTGCTGGCCAAGCTGGGCGCGCGGGACCGCACCCAGGCGGTCATCGCGGCGTACGAGTCGGGCTTCGTGCTGCCGGGCTGACGCCGGTTCAGTCACGTGCCGGTCCCGCCAGGGCCTCGGCTGGTCCTGCCGCGGCCCCCTGTGCCCCGGGAGCGTCGAACACGGATTCCGTCCGATCGTCACCAGCGAGTAGAGTGCGGCTTTCCCCCGCAAACTTCCGATACGTCCCGTATCGCCTGGAACGAACTGGTGGCCGCATGACAGTCCGAACCCGACCCGCGCTCTGGTGGCGCATGGGCATCGTGCTCTCGGCGGGCCTCGGCCTGATCCTCGGAACCGCGCCGCTGGTCTACTTCACCGTGCAGAGCAACGTGATCGTGTTCGGCTACTTCGTCGGCGCGGTGTACTGGATGCTCAAGCGCGGCACCGTGGACGCGCCCGCGCCCCGGCTGCGCGGCGCCGCCACGCTGTACATCCTGATCACCGGGCTGGTCTCGCACATCCTGCTCGAACACGGCGCCAACCCGCTGCCCGGGCTGGTGAGCGGGCCGGACAGGCTGGCGCACTGGTCGTCGTTCTTCCTGCACTACGTGACGCCGGTGATGGTGATCGTCGACTGGCTGGTGCTGAAGCCGCGCAACGCCGCGGCGTGGAAGGACATACCGCTCTGGCTGTGCTTCCCGCTCGGCTACGCGGCGATCGTGCTCACCCGCAACGCGCTGTTCGACGACTACCCGATGCCCTACCCCTACTTCTTCTTCGACCCGACCACCAAGGGCTACGGCTACGTCTGGGGCCAGATCGCCCTGCTGACCGTCGAGTTCGTGGTGCTGGCCGCCCTCGTCGTCGGGCTGGACCGGCTCGGGACGCGGATCGCGGTCCGGCTGCGACCGGCGCCCCAGGCCTGACGAGCGCTCCCGACGCCGCACTCCTGACGCGGACTCCTGACACCTAAGTCCTGCCACCACGCGTCTGACGCCGCAGAACTGACGCTCCGCCTGTCGCCAGAAAGCCCGCCCGACGGCGAACCGACCGGCTGTCGAGACCGCCGGGGACCATTCCGCCCGGCTCCGGATGCTCCTGGAGGAGGAAGCGGATGGGCCCGGAGGAGGAAGCGGCCGCGGCTCGTCGGATGACGCGCGGCCGGTGGGGCCCGCCGTAGCGTCGGACGGGAGCGGTGGCGGAGGGGTTCCGCGGGGGAGACCGGGGTTCGGCGGAGGCCGGAGATGACACGCAGGAGCACGGGCAGGGCGGCGGTCGCGGCGGTGGCGCTCGCGACGGCGGTGGGGCTGGCGGCGCCGGGGGCGGCAGCGGCCGAGGGAGGCCGGGCGAACCCGCTGGAGGGGGCCTGGCGGATGGAGGGTTACGGTCTGCTGATGGCGGTCTCCGGGGACCGCCTCACCACCTACGACGTGACGGCGCACAGTTGCGTGCCCGGCTGGGTGACCGGGACGCGGACCGCGGCGCCCGGCCCGGACGGCACCACCCGCTACGCCATGGACGACCTCGCCCTGACCCTCACCCCCAAGGGCCGGAACCGGGCCGTGGAACGCGAGGAGGGCGGGGTCGGCAGCAAGACGCTCACCCGGCTGGACGCCCTGCCGTCGCTGTGCACCACGCCGGCTCCGAACGACCCGCTCGCGGTCTTCGACCGGTTCTGGGAGAACTTCGAGGAGAACTACCCCTTCTTCGCCGCCAAGGGCATCGACTGGCACGCCGTCCGGGACGAGAAGCGGCGCACGATCACCCCGGCGACGACCGCCGACGAGCTGCAGGCCGTCTTCGTGGACATGCTCCGCCCGCTCGGTGACGCGCACACCGCACTGGCCCGGGTGGTCGACGGGCAGCCCGAGGGCGTCTTCAGCGGGCAGCGGCCCGGGTCGACGGTCGAGACCGATGAGCTGGCCGCCCGCGCCCGGCAGGCGTCGGCCGCCCAGCTCACCGGCTCGGAGCGGCTCTTCGCCGACGGCCGGCTCGGCGTGGGCCGGCTTCCCGACGGCATCGGCTACCTCCGGGTGAGCAGCTTCAGCAGGTACGCCGACGGCGGCCACCAGAGCCAGCTCGACGAGCTGGACCGGGCGCTGGACGCCGTGCTGGCCGGCCCCGACCGCCTCGCCGGGCTGGTCGTCGACGTGCGGCTGAACGGCGGCGGCTCGGACGCGCTCGGGCTGCACATCGCCGCCCGGCTCACCGATCGCCCGTACGTCGCCTACCGGAAGGTCGCGCGCAACGATCCGGCCGACCCGACGAAGTTCACCCGGCCCGAGCCGATCACCGTGCGGCCCTCGGCGGGCGCGCGCTTCAACGGTCCGGTGGCGGTGCTCACCTCCTCGATCTCCACCAGCGCGGCGGAGACCTTCACCCAGGCCATGATGGGCCGCTCCCCCAAGGTGCTCCGGGTCGGCGAGAACACCCAGGGCGTCTTCTCCGACGTGCTGGTCAAGACGCTCTCGCCGGACTTCATCGTCGTCCTGCCGAACGAGAAGTACCTCACCCGGGACGGCGGCACCTTCGACGGACCGGGCATCCCGCCGAACGTCCGCACCCCGGTGTTCACCGCGGACGAGCTGGCCGCACTCAGGGACTCGGCCCTGAGTACGGCCCGCCGGATGCTCGCCGAGGATGTCCAGGACAACCAGGAGCAGTGACAGGACCAGCAGCCGTGAGCGCTACATCGGCTCCACCGCCCGCAGTGCGCCGTCCAGCTCCAGCCACCGGGTGAGCCCCAGGCCGCGCAGGAACGGCAGGTCGTGGCTGGCCACGATCAGCGCGCCCCGGTAGGCGGCCAGTGCCTGGGTGAGCTGGCGGACGCTGGCGAGGTCCAGGTTGTTGGTCGGCTCGTCGAGCAGCAGCAGCTGCGGCGGCGGGTCGGCCAGCAGCAGGGCGGCCAGCGTGGCGCGGAACCGCTCGCCGCCCGAGAGCGTGGCGGCGGGCTGGTCGGCCCGGGCGCCCCGGAACAGGAAGCGGGCGAGCCGGGCACGGACCGCGTTGTCCCCGGCGGCGGGCGCGAACAGTTTGACGTTCTCCACGACCGAGCGCTCGTCGTCCAGCAGGTCGAGCCGCTGCGGGAGGTGCCGCAGCGGCACCGGGGTGATGACCTCCCCTTCCAGCGGGGCGAGTTCGCCGGCGATGGTGCGCAGCAGGGTGGACTTGCCGGCGCCGTTGCGGCCGACCAGGGCGATCCGCTCGGGCCCGCGCAGGTCGAGGTCGGCGGTGGTGCCGTAGGGCAGCCGGACCTTGTCCAGGGTGAGCACGGTACGGCCGGCCGGGACGGCGGTGCGCGGCAGGTCGATCCGGATCTCGGCGTCGTCCCGCACCGCCTCCTCGGCCGCGCCGAGCCGGGCCCTGGCCTCCTCCAGGCGCTCGGTGTGCATGCCCTGGAGACGGCCGGCCGTCTCCTGGCCCTTGCGCTTGAGCATCCCGGCGAAGATGTGCGGGTCGTTGCGGGTGACCGAGCGCTTCTTGCCGTACGCGGCGCTGCGGTCCAGCCGGACGCGGGCCTCCGCCAAGTCCCGCTTCTGGCGCTGGACGTCGGCCTCGGCGTTGCGCAGCAGCCGCTCGGCCGTCTCCTGCTGGGCCGCGAGGGTGCGTTCGTATTCCTCGAAGTTGCCGCCGTACCAGGTGACTTCGCCGTCCCGAAGGTCGGCGATCTGGTCGACGTACCGGAGCAGTTCGCGGTCGTGGCTGACGATCAGCATCACGCCGTTCCAGCCCGCCACCGCCTCGTAGAGCCGCTCGCGGGCGGCCCGGTCGAGGTTGTTGGTGGGCTCGTCGAGCAGCAGGACGTCGGGGCGGGCCATCAGCAGGGCGGCCAGCCGCAGCAGCACCGCCTCTCCGCCGGAGAGTTCGCCGGTGGTGCGGTCGAGGGCGAGGCGGTGCAGGCCGAGCCGGTCGAGGGTGGCGCGGGCGCGCTCCTCGACGTCCCAGTCGTCGCCGATCGCGTCGAAGTGGCGCTGGTCGGTGTCGCCGGACTCGATGGCGTGCAGGGCCTCGCGGGCGCCGCGGATGCCGAGCGCCTCGTCCACCCTCACTGTGGTGTCGAGCGTCAATCCCTGGGGCAGGTAGCCGAGTTCGCCGTCGATCCGGACGGTGCCGCCGGTGGGCGTGAGCTCGCCGGCGATCAGCCGCATCAGGGTGGACTTGCCGGCGCCGTTGAGCCCGATCAGGCCGGTGCGGCCGGGGCCGACGGCGAGCTGGAAGCCGTCCAGGACGGGCTTGCCGTCGGGCCACTCGAACGAGAGCTCGGTGCAGAGGACGGCGGTGGTGGTGGGGTGGTGTGCCATACAGGCCTCCCGGGGTGGTTGCCGAAGGGGTGGTGAGCAACACGGGGAGACACCGCGGGTGCGGAACCGGGGACGGCCGGAGGAGACGAAGGGGTGGCGTCACGCAGAGGAGCGCCACGGGCCGTGACTGAGGTCGCACACTCGCGCACCGCGCGACGGCAGCAGTGCCTGCGCGGCGGGGGCGGTGTCCCGGGACCTCAGTAGAGCAACGGCCTTCTCCTTGTCTGGCTGATGACCCGGACCACGGTAGGCAGCCCGCACGCCGCCCGCAACCGGTTTACCGGCGGCCGGACGGCCGCGAGGTCGGAGCGGGCCCCGACGGAGGACCCCGGCGGGGGCCCGACCGCGGCCCCGGCGGAGGCCGGGTGCCGATCCCGTGCCCAACCGGTGACAACCTCGTCCTGGTCCCGTGACGGCCCCGGACCGGCCCGGGGCGGATGTCAGGAGTTCCCCGGCCGCATGGCAGACTCCTCCCCTGCCATGCCTGCGGCCGAGTGGGGCCGCACCCGGGGAACGGGCCGCATGGCGGTAGTCAACAGGGGGATTTGAACTCATGTCACCGATATCCCGGCCGGGCCGTGCCGTCCTGGGCGCCTCCGTCGTCGCGCTGACCATGGTGGTCGCCACCGCGTGCGGCCCCGACAACGCCGACCCGGCCGTGACCGCGGCTCCCAGTGGCGCGGCCACCGCCGCCGGCACTCCGGGCGCGGCTCCGATCAAGCTTCCGACGCTCGAAGAGCTGAAGACCTGGAAGCTCGACGACTGGGACAAGTGGGCCCAGGCGAACGTGATCACCCCGGCGGTCAAGGGCTACTGGACCCTGCAGAAGCTGCTGGAGGCCAAGCCGAAGCCGCTGCCGCAGCCCGCCCCGGAGGCGACCCAGCCGCCCGCGCAGCCCACCGGTGCCGCGCCGGCCACCAGCGCGTCCACCGCCCAGCCGACCGCCCAGCCCACCGCGGCCCAGCCCGGCGGCGGCTCGGACCAGCTGCCCGCCGTGGTCCCGGCCAAGCCCGTGGCGCACCCGTTCCCGAAGAACATGCACGTCAACGGGAAGATCTTCTTCAAGGACGGCAACGAGGACTACGTCTGCTCCGGCACCGTCGTCTCCGACCCGGCCAACCCGGGCAAGAGCAACCTGGTGTGGACCGCCAGCCACTGCCTGCACGGCGGCAAGGGCAACAAGTACTACACCGACATCACCTTCGCCCCGGCCTTCAACAGCAACGGCGTGCTGAGCAACGGCAACAAGCAGGCCAAGCTGGAGGACGCCGAGCCGTACGGCGAGTGGACCGCCACCTCCGGCATGGTCTCGCCGCAGTGGACCGCCGAGGCCGACCCGGAGAAGGGCGGCCCGTGGAGCCAGTACGACTTCGGCATCATCAAGGTCGCCAACCCCAACCCGGGCGGCAAGTCGCTGGAGGAGACCGTCGGCGGTTCCGTCCCGCTCTGGTTCAACGCCCCGCGTGACCAGGTCGGCGCCGTCAGCAACTACGGCTTCCCGGAGGGCAAGCCCTTCGACGGCGTGGAGCTGGAGCACTGCGACGGCGGCAAGCCGTCCAAGAAGACCGGCGACCCGAGCCGCCCGGCGATGCTGCTGATCGGCTGCAACATGACCGGCGGCAGCAGCGGCGGCGGCTGGTACGCGACCAAGGACGGAAAGCCGGCCCTGGTCAGCGACACCTCCATCGGCAACGGCGCGAACACCTACGAGGCCGGTCCGTACCTGGAGGACGTGGCCCAGCACATGTTCGAGTACTTCTCGAAGAAGGCCAAGTAACCGAGGCCGAGCGATCAAGGCCGAGTGATCGAAGCCGAACGGCCAGGGCCCCGGGCCCAGTGGCCAGTGGCCAGTGGCCACGGGCGAGTGACCGAGGCCGGGTGATCAAGGCCGAGTGATCCGCCGAGCGGTGGTCCGGGGGCCGCGGCTGCCACAGCCGCGGCCCCCGCTTTTTCCGCCGCCCGGGTCGCTCCTCCTACAATCGGCCCCATCATGAGCGCGACACTCGTAGTCAAGGACCTCACCGCCGGCCACGGCGAACGCACCCTCTTCTCCGGCCTGGACCTGGTCATCGCCCCCGGCGACGTGATCGGCCTGGTCGGCGTGAACGGTGCCGGCAAGTCGACCCTGCTGCGGCTGCTGGCCGGCCTGGACACTCCCGAGGGCGGCTCGCTGCGGCTGAGCCCGGCGAGCGCCAACGTCGGCCACCTGCCGCAGGAGCCGGAGCGGCGCGAGGGCGAGTCGGTGCGCGACTTCCTGGCCCGCCGCACCGGCGTGGCGGCCGCGCAGGCCGCCCTGGACGAGGCCACCGAGGGCCTGGTCGAGGGCCGGGCGGGGGCCGACGACGCGTACGCGGCGAGCCTGGAGCGCTGGCTGGACCTCGGCGGCGCCGACCTGGAGGAGCGCGCCGAGGAGGTCGCCGACTCGCTCGGGCTGAAGGTCTCGCTGGACCTGCCGATGACCGCCCTGTCCGGCGGCCAGGCCGCCCGGGCCGGCCTCGCCTCGCTGCTGCTCTCCCGCTACGACGTCTTCCTGCTCGACGAGCCCACCAACGACCTCGACCTGGACGGTCTGGAGCGCCTGGAGTCCTTCGTCAAGGGCCTGCGCGCGGGCACCGTGCTGATCAGCCACGACCGCGAGTTCCTGGCCCGCACCGTGACCAAGGTGCTGGAGCTGGACCTGCACCAGCAGCAGATCAACCTGTACGGCGGCGGCTACGAGGCGTACCTGGAGGAGCGGGCGGTGGCCCGTCGGCACGCCCGCGAGGAGTACGAGGAGTACGCCGACACCAAGGCCTCGCTGGAGGCCCGGGCGCAGATGCAGCGCAACTGGATGGAGCACGGCGTCCGCAACGCCCGCCGCAAGGGCAGCGACAACGACAAGAAGGCCCGCGCCACCCGCGCCGAGTCCACCGAGAAGCAGGCCTCCAAGGCCCGCCAGACCCAGCGGATGATCGAGCGGCTGGAGGTGGTCGACGAGCCGCGCAAGGAGTGGGAGCTGCGGATGGAGATCGCCACCGCGCCGCGCTCCGGCTCGGTGGTCGCCACCCTGCGCGGGGCGACCGCCCGGCGCGGGGACTTCGCCTTCGGCCCGGTGGACCTGCAGATCGACTGGGCCGACCGGGTCGCCATCACCGGCGCCAACGGCGCGGGCAAGTCCACGCTGCTGGCCGCCCTGCTCGGCCGGCTCGAACTCGACGGCGGCAGCGCCTCGTTGGGCTCCGGCGTGGTGGTCGGCGAGGTGGACCAGGCGCGCGGGCTGTTCCTGGGCGGGGAGCCGCTGGCGGAGGCCTTCGCCGCCGCCGTGCCGGAGCTCTCGCCGGAGGACGTGCGCACCCTGCTGGCCAAGTTCGGCCTCAAGGCGGTGCACGTGCTGCGCCCGGCCGGCACCCTCTCCCCCGGCGAGCGCACCCGGGCCGCGCTGGCGCTGCTGCAGGCCCGCGGGGTCAACCTGCTGGTGCTGGACGAGCCCACCAACCACCTGGACCTGCCCGCGATCGAGCAGCTGGAGTCCGCGCTCGGCTCGTACACCGGCACCCTGCTGCTGGTCACCCACGACCGGCGGATGCTGGACACGGTGTCGGTGAACCGCCGGATCGAGGTCCGGGACGGGCGGGTGCACGAGCTCTGAGCCGACGCCGGGTCGTTGCCGGGTCGTTGCCGGATCGGCGCTGACCCGGCAATTGGTCTCTACCTCCCGGTCTGTACCTCTTCCCGGAGGGGCCGTCATGTGCTGTGCTGTCCGCCATGGTTGACAGCACAGACAGCGCCGTGGCGGGAACGTCCCACCCGACCGTCCCGCTCACCCCCATGACGGTGCCCGCCCACGAGGCCGAGGCCCGCAGCAGGTCCTTCCACGACGTGATGGCCCGGCGCCGGACCGTCCGCGACTACTCCACCCGCCCGATCCCGGACGGGGTGCTCGAGTGGGCGGTCCGGACGGCGAGCACCGCGCCCAGCGGCGCGCACGTCCAGCCCTGGCGGTTCGTGGTGATCACCGACCCGGAGCGCAAGCGGCGGCTACGGGAGGCGGCCGAGGCCGAGGAACGGGAGTTCTACGGCCACCGGGCGTCGGAGGAGTGGCTGGCCGCGCTCGCCCCGATCGGCACCGACTGGCGCAAGCCGTTCCTGGAGGACGCGCCGGCCGTGATCGTGGTGTTCGAGGTGCACAAGGGCCCCGACTCGCCGCGTCCGTACTACACCAAGGAGTCGGTGGGGATCGCGGTCGGGCTGCTGCTGGCCACGCTGCACCAGGCCGGGCTGGCCACGCTGACCCACACCCCGAGCCCGATGAGGTTCCTCAACGAGGTGTGCGACCGCCCGGCGGAGGAGCGCGCGGCGTACGTGATCCCGGTCGGCTACCCGGCCGAGGGGGCGCGCGTGCCGGACCTGCGGCGCAAGGAGCTCGACGAGGTGATGGTCCGGCTCTGACGCGCCGGGGCGCGGCCGGACACGCCCGCCACCGGAGGGACTCGAATGGTGACAGGTCCCGGCCAAGGACATAATCGCCGTCATGAGCCCAGCACAGTCACGGTCCTGTGGCCTCGCCCGGCCGGTCGTGGAGGTGACCGCCGGGCGGCCGCCGGAGCGGCTGCGGCTGCCCGGCGGCCTCTGGCTGCGCCGCCGCCGCAGCACCCACGCGGCGGCGCTGAACCGGGCCGTCCGCGCCAACCTGGACCACCTGCGGCCCTGGATGGAGTGGGCGGCCGAGGCCCCCTCCCGGGCGCAGACCGCCGAGCTGACCAGGGCCGGCGCGGCCGCCTGGGAGGCCGGCACCGACTTCATGTACCTGGCCGGCCTGGACGCCGAACCCGGCGGCGTGATCGGCGCCTTCGGCCTGCACGGGCGGATCGGCCCGGGCGCGCTGGAGATCGGCTACTGGGTGGCCGCCGGGCACGTCGGCCGCGGCATCGCCACCGCCGCGGCCGGGGCGCTGACCGAGGCCGCGCTGGCACTGCCCGGGATCACCCGGGTGGAGATCCGCTGCGACCAGGCGAACGGCGCCAGCGCGGCCGTCCCGCGCAAGCTCGGCTACCGGCTGGACCGGGTCGCCGAGACCGCCGTCCGGGCTCCGGGCGAGACCGGACGGCAGCTGGTCTGGGTGATGGAGCGCTGAGACCGGCGTTCCGGCGCGGGCAGCGCCCTCGGCAGCCCCCCGACAGCGCTCAGTAGCGCGAGCCGGTGGCCGCCGGCAGCGCGTCCAGCTCGGCCAGGTCCGCCGCCGAGAGCTCGATCCCGGCCGCGCCCACGTTGTCCACCAGGTAGCGCGGCGTCCGGGTGCCCGGGATCGGGAAGACGTACCGGCCCTGCGCCAGCACCCAGGCCAGCGCCACCTGCGCGGGGCTGGCGCCGATCCGCTCGGCGACCGCCCGCACCGCCTTGACCAACTCCAGGTTGGCCTTCAGCGCGTCCTGCTGGAAGCGCGGCAGCCGGCGGCGGAAGTCGTCGGCGGGCAGCTCGTCGAAGGACGTGATGCCGCCGGTGAGGAAGCCCCGGCCGAGCGGGGAGAACGGCAGGAAGGCGATGCCCTGCTCCTCGGTGTACGGCAGCACGTCGGCCAGCACGTCCCGGGTCCACAGCGACAGTTCGGACTGCACCGAGGCCACCGGGTGCACGGACTGCGCCCGCTTGATCTCCTCGACCGTCGCCTCGGAGAGCCCGATGCTCCGGGCCTTGCCCGCCGCGACGACCTCGGCGAAGGCGCCCCAGGTCTCCTCGATCGGGACGTCCGGGTCGACCCGGTGCAGCTGGTAGAGGTCGACGTGGTCGGTGCCCAGCCGGCGCAGGCTCTCGTCGATCGAGCGGCGCACGTGCTCGGGCCGGCCGTTGCGCTCCTGCTGGCCCGCGCCGCCCGGCACGATGCCCACCTTGGTGGCCAGGAAGGCGCGCTCCCGGTACGGGCCGGCCAGCGCGGCGCCGACCACCTCCTCGTTGGTGTACGGGCCGTACATGTCGGCGGTGTCGATCAGGCCGACGCCGAGGTCCAGCGCCTGCCGGATCACCCGGACGGAATTCTCGTCGTCCCGGTTCTGCACGCCGTAGGCCCAGGTCATCCCCATGCAGCCGAGACCGATGACGCCGATCTCCGGGCCGTTGGTACCGAACGGGGCGTTGCGCATGACGGTGCTCCCTCGTGGTTCGCGTGGTGGTGCGTGATCCGTGGTCGTGCGTGGTGGTGCGTGATCAACGCCTTCAGCATTCACCTTGGAGCGCACTCGAGGTCAAGTGCATTCCGTCCGGCCCGCGCGGAGGATTCGCCGGGGAACCGGACGGCGGTGATCGCCGTCCTCCTGACGATGGCTCACGCGTTCGACAGAACGATCCACGGGGGTGGACATGTCCCAGGGCGGAACTGCCGTCGGCATCCTGTTCTGCGCCATCGGGCTCCCGCGACCGTCTGCACCGCCGACCCGAGCTCCGGCCGACTGTCCTGCCCGGGCGGGATCCGCCCCACCCTCGGCCTTCCGCACGGGTCGTAACGGCCCGTCACAGCGGCCGCAAGGGCGTGCCGAGATCTCCACGGGCCCGTCGCAGAGCTCTCTTAACCGTTCCTAAAACCTGCGCCGGTGGGCCGCCCGGGACCGGGAAGTGCTTGACGTGCACAGCTGGTCTAGTCCAGTTTGATGCTCAGCACCGCGCTCCCCCGCACCGGCCCACCCCAAGGCCGCCGCCCGCCCCGTGCCTCCCCCCTCGCGGCGCGGGCGGCCTCCACGTCCCGAGAGGCACCCCCATGCCCAGCGCGCCCCTGCACGCCCCCACGCACCGCCGCCCCGCCGGCCGGACCACCCTGCTGAGCCTCGCCGCCGCCACCGCGCTCGCCGCCGGCGGCCTGGCCGTCCTCGCCGGGAACGCCGGTGCCGCCGACGGCAACCTGCTCGCCAACGGCGGTCTGGAGAGCGGCGCGGTCAGCCCCTGGAGCTGCTCCGCCGGCACCGGGAGCGTGGTCGACTCCGGTGCGCACGGCGGGACGTACGCACTCAAGGGGGCGGTGAGCGCGAGCGACACCGCGCAGTGCGGCCAGAGCGTCAGCGTCCAGCCCAACACCAAGTACACCCTCAGCGCCTGGGTGCAGGGCCAGTACGTCTACCTCGGCGCGACCGGCAGCGGCGTCACCGACCCGGCCACCTGGACGGCCGGCGGCCCCGGCTGGCAGCAGCTGTCCACCAGTTTCACCACCGGACCGGCCACCACCAGCGTCAACGTGTACCTGCACGGCTGGTACGGGCAGGGCGGCTACCTCGCCGACGACATCGCCCTGACCGGGCCGGGCGGCGGCAACCCGTCCACCCCGCCGCCGAGTTCGACCCCGCCGAGCCCGACCGGTACCCCCACCGGCGGCCCCACCGGCGGCCCGACCACCCCGGCGCCGAACGTCGCGCTCCCGGTCGCCCCGTACATCGACATGGGCGCCTGGCCCACCCCCTCGATGCCCGACCTGGCCAAGGCCGGCGGCCTCAAGGGCTACACGATGGGCTTCGTCACCGGCGTCGGCTGCAAGGCCAGCTGGTTCAACGCCTACGACCCGCGCACCGCCTGGGCCAAGGACCAGGTGGACGCGCTGCGCGCGGCCGGCGGCGACGTCAAGGTCTCCTTCGGCGGCGCCGCCGGCACCGAACTCGCCGCCGCCTGCACCACGGTGGACTCGCTGTTCGCCGAGTACGACGCCGTGGTGAGCGCCTACGACCTGCGCTACGTCGACTTCGACATCGAGGGCGCGGCCATCGCCGACACCGCCGCCAACGACCGCCGCTCGGCCGCACTCGCCAAGCTCCAGAAGGCCCACCCGGGCCTCAAGGTGTCCTTCACCCTGCCCGTCCTGCCGGAGGGCCTGACCGCCGAGGGCGTCGCCATCGTCAAGTCCGCCCGGGACGCCGGGGTGACCGTCGACCTGGTCAACATCATGGCGATGGACTACTACCGGAGCGGGGCCGACTACGGCGACGCCGCCGTCCAGGCCGCGCAGTCGCTGTTCGGCCAGCTCAAGGCGCTCCACCCGGCGAAGACCGACGCCCAGCTGTGGGCGATGGTCGGCGTCACGCCGATGATCGGCGAGAACGACGACCACCAGGTCTACAACCAGGCCGACGCCCAGCAGTTGGTGGCCTTCGCCCGGCAGAACCACCTCGGGATGCTCTCCTTCTGGGACGCCACCCGGGACGCCAACGCCTGCACCGGCGGCTCGCTGTCCAAGTGCACCAACATCCCGCAGCAGCCGTACGAGTTCGCGAAGCTCCTCGGACAGTACGCGGGCTGAGCCCGGGCAGGAGCCTCCGGGCCGAGCCCCGGACCGGCGGAAATTGGCATCTCATCGTCCCGGACCGTCGATTACAGTCCCTCCCACCTGTACGGCACGAGGGGGCGGACATGACGGTCCGGGACGACCACATCCAGCTGAGCACGACCACTGCGACCTGCGACGACGCCGCATGGGCGGCCGAGGTCAGCGCGGAGGGCGTCAGCACGGAGGACGTCAGCGCGGCGCAGGTCAGCACGGCCGAGGTCAGCGCCGAGGGCGTCAGCGCCGAGGAGCTCGCCGCGTTCAGCCGCACCCTCGGCCGGCTGCGGGACCTGCCCGCCCACGACCGCACCCGGCTGCACGCCGAGCGGCAGCTCAGCTCCTTCGTGATGGAGAGCCGCAAGCGCCGCCGCCAGGAGGCCCGGCACGCCATGCGGCAGGCCGACGCCGACCTGCTCGCCACCACCGCGACCGGCAGCCGGACCCGCCGCGAGGACGCGCCGCTGGCCGCCGCGGGCGGACCGGTCGGCGAGCTGCTGGTGCCGCGCAAGTGCTACGTCTGCAAGCAGGCCTACCGCCGGGTCGACGGCTTCTACCACATGCTCTGCGCGGACTGCGCGGCCGACAACACCGCCCGCCGCGACCTGCGGACCGACCTGCGGGGGCGCCGGGCGCTGCTCACCGGCGGGCGGGTGAAGATCGGCTTCCAGCTCGCCCTGATGATGCTGCGCGACGGCGCCGAGCTGATCGTCACCAGCCGCTTCCCGCAGGACACCGTCCGCCGCTTCCGCGCCGCCGAGGGCAGCGCGCGGTGGTGGGACCGGCTGACGGTGGTCGGCATCGACCTCCGCGACCCGCGCCAGGTGCTCGGCCTGACCGAGCGGCTGTGCACCGAGGGGCGCCCGCTCGACATCCTGGTCAACAACGCCGCGCAGACGCTGCGCCGCCCGCCCGAGTCGTACGCGCTGCTGGCCGCGGGCGAGCGGGACGCCCTGCCCGCGGCCGACCGCCGGGCGATCGAGCACGCCCCCGGGTTCCGCCCGGCCGGCGGCCCCGCCCGACTCCCGTCCGGCGTCGGGTCGTTGCTGGACCTCACCGACGAGGCCGGGCTGCTGCCCGACCTCGCCCCCGCCAACTCCTGGACCGCCACGCTCGGTTCGCTCGACCCGGCGGAGGTCCTGGAGACCCAGCTGGTCAACGCGCTGGCCCCGGCCCTGCTCTGCGACCGGCTGCTGCCCCTGCTGCTGGCCTCGCCGCGCCCCGCCCGCTACATCGTCAACGTCACCGCGGTGGAGGGCCGGTTCGCGGCCCGCAACAAGACGGCCCGGCACCCGCACACCAACATGGCGAAGGCCGCGCTCAACATGCTCACCCGCACCAGCGCGGCCGAACTCGCCACCCGGGGCGTGCACATGTGCGCCGTCGACACCGGCTGGATCACCGACGAGAACCCGGCCCCCACGAAGGCCCGGATCGCCGCCCGGGGGTTCCGCACCCCGCTGGACATCGTGGACGGCGCGGCCCGGGTCTACGACCCGATCGTCCGCGGCGAGGCCGGGGATCCGGTGTCGGGCGTGTTCCTCAAGGACTACCGGGTGGCGGAGTGGTGAGAGGTCCCGGGGCTCAGGTGCCGTAGCGGTCGCACCAGGGCGAGTGGGAGCCGAGACGGGCGACTCCGGCGCCAGCGCGTGCTCTCGGCACCCCCTCGGGAGGCCGCCCTGATCTTGCGTCAGGGTTCCCCCGGAGGCGTGGAGCGGGAAGTCGGCCGGGCCGACTTCCCGTGCGGCAGAACCTCCGCTCCCCGGCCGGAGTGCCGGGGAGGTGGTTCCTCGGCGAACGGGTCGGGTAGCTGTCCACGGTGCGTCACGGGCCACCCGCGTCGCCGTCGCTCCCGGGAGGTCGGGAATGTGCTCACCGGAGGCCGCTCCCCCGGTCCGTCAGGCCGTGATCCTCGCCGGCGGACGCGGCACGCGCCTCGCCCCGTACACGGACCTCCACCCCAAGGTGATGGTCGAGGTGAACGGCACACCGCTGCTGCGCCACCAGCTCGACCGGTTCGCCGACGCGGGCGTGGAGTCGGTGGTCGTCTCGGCGGGCTACCGCGCGCGGGTGATCACCGACTACCTGCGCGCGGCACGCCCCCCGGTCCGCACCACCGTGGTCGTGGAGGACGCGCCGCTGGGGCGGGGCGGCGGGCTGAAACTCGCGGCCCGCGCGCTTCCGGCGCCGCAGGAGCCGTGGTTCGCCGTCTACGGCGACATCTGGGCCGAGTTCCCCCTCGCCGCGCTGGGCGCGCACCACGTGCGGTGCGGGGCCCTGGCCACGGTCGCCCTGGTCCCGCCCCGGCTGCCGAAGGGCACGGTCGTCTGCGACGCCTCGGGGAGGGTCGCCGAGCTCGCCGCGCCGCCCCCGCCCACCTGTACGGTCAACGGCGGCGTGTACGCCTTCGCGCCCGGGGTCGTCCCCCTGCTGCCGGAGGACGGGGACCACGCGGACACCACCCTGCCCCGGCTGGTGCGCCTGGGGCAGCTGGCCGGCTTCCGCGCCGACGGCTTCTGGTGCGCGGTGAACACCCCCGGTGACCTCCGGGAGTTGCGGGCCCGGTTCGCGGACCCGGTTCGCGGGCCCGTGACTCCCGGAACGCCCGCTCGACCGGGCCCCCGGGAGGCCCCGTGAGCGGATGGCACAGGCTCGGGAAAAGTCCTGTCGGTCCGTCACATTCCGTGCCACAGTGGACGGTCCGGCGCGCCGAGCCCGTGCGGGCCGGATGGACTCTCGGAGCTCTGGGGGACGCGTGGGATCCGAAACGGACACGACCGGCGACGGCCGGCCGACCGTACTGGTGCGTGACGTGGTGCGGTCGGTCGTGGAGGCCCTCGCACCGGACGAACTGTTCCTGGTGGAGGGGCTCCGCCGCTTCGACGACGCCACGGTGGTGCGGCGGTTGAGCCGCGGCGGAGGCCGGCGCGAGCCGCTGGGGTTCGGCATCGGGGAGGTCGCCGCCCTGGTGACGCCCGTCGTGTGGCTGGTGCTCGACGAGGTGGCGCAGCGGATGGTGGCCACGACGGTGGACCGCGCCTCACGGGGGGCGACGGGCCTGGTGCGGCGGGTGTTCCGGCGGCGGGCCCCCGCGGCCGAGCTCCGGCCGCTGACCCGGGAGCAGCTGGTCGAGGTGCGGACCATGGTCCTGACGGCGGGTGAGCAGCGCGGTCTGGTGCCCGAACGCGCCGAGGAGATCGCCGACGCGGTCGTGGCCCGGCTGGCCCTGTCCCGCGCACTGGAAGCCCCCGATCCGCGGGAACCGGAGCCGCCCGCCGGCCCCACCGACCCCTCCGGCACCGGGCAGGACTAGGTGGAGGCCGCCGGAGCACCGCCCGGGCGGCCGCGGATCGACGAGCGGGTCCTCGGCGCGGGCACCGGCCCCCGGTTCGTCGTCCTGTTGCTCCTGATGCTCACCGCCGGCGGCGCCATGATCCTCGAAGTGGTCAGGGTCATGGCCGACGGGGACGAGACCGGGTGCACGCTCGCCGCAGGTGTGGACCCCGCCGACGGCAGCTACTGGAACACGTCACTCAGCATCACCGGCCAGGCCACCGCCTCCCGCTTCTGCCTCTCCCTCTGGGCGCCCGCGCCGCCGTGGTGGCAGGTGGCCGCCTGGCCGCTGCTCCTGCTGGTGGTGGCCGCCCTGCTCTTCGCCGCGCTGCCGCGCTGGAGGACCCGGCGCAGCCGCGTCCTCCCGCTGGCCGCGGTCGATCCGGACGGCGAACTCCTCGCCCTGCTCACCGAACTGTGCACGACGGCGGGCGTGGCGCCGACACCCCGGGTGGTGGTCGATCCCGCGGCCGCCTCGGTCAGCGCGGTGGTCTTCGGCCGCACCCGCCGCCCGGTCGTCTGCCTGCACGGCGGCCTGCTCGCCGTCCGGCACCGCGATCCGCAGCGGTTCCGGGCGGTGCTGCTGCACGAGCTCGCCCACATCGCCAACCGGGACGTCACCCTGACGTACCTCACGGTCGCCCTGTGGCGGGTCTTCCTCGCGCTGGTGCTGCTGCCGTACGTGCTCTGCCTGGGCTACGTGATCTACGGCGTGGTGGCGGACGGCCGCGTGCCGCAGCTGAACCGGGCCGTGGCGCTGGCCGTCGTGATGGTCGTGCTGCTGTACCTCGCCCGCTCCGACGCGCTGCGCAGCCGGGAGATCTACGCCGACCTGGCCGCGGTGCGCTGGGGCGCGGACCCGCACGGCTGGACCATGACCGCCGCGCCGCCCGGGAGCGCGGTGCGCCGCGCGGTCGACGCCTTCCTCGAACTGTGGCGCACCCATCCACGCTGGGGCCTGCGCCAGGGCGCGCTGACCGATCCCGCGCCGCTGTTCCGCACCGCCGTCCTGCCGCTCTTCCTCATCGGCACCGTGCCCGTCCTGGCCGTGCAGCAGGTGCTCCGGCAGATCGCGCTGTACCGCGCGAACTTCACCAACAACCTGATGACGGTGCTCGTCGTCGTTCCCGGTGCCCTGGTGACCGGCGTGATCGTCGTCGCCCTGTGGCGGGCCGTGGTGTACGCCGTCCTGACCGGGCGCCGCGTGCCCTCCGGGGCGTGGGCCGGAGGGTGGCTGGGCGCCGGGATGTCGGCCGGCCTGGTCCTCAGCGGCTGGGGCGCGGGCTGGGCCTGGCAACCGCAGCGACCGGCGGTCCTGCTGGTACCGGTGGCGGTGGGAGCGGCCTTCGGCTGGTGGACCACCCAGTGCGCGCACCTGTGGACCCGCACCTCGCGGGGCCGGACCCCGCGCCCCGCGCTCACGCTCTGCCTGGCCGCCGGCTGCCTCGCCATGACGTCATGGCTCACCTGGTGGATGCTCGCCGGGGCCATGGCCCTGAACAGGGACGATCCGAGCGCGAAGGCCGTCGCCCAGTCCATCCTGCAGTGGCTTCCCTCGGCCGCCCCGACCGGGGACCTGACCAGGATTCCCGGCCTCGCCACGGCGTACCCGCAGTTGGCGAACATCACCGACACGCCGATGGGTTCACTGGCCGTCATCGTCCTGTGGGCCGTGCCGCTGCTCGCCTGGGCGTCCGGTACGGCGGGCCGGCCCCCGCGTTGGCTGCCGGACCTGCCCCGGCCGGACGGCCCCGTGGCGCCACTGCGCAAGGTCCTGCTGCCGGGGCTGGCGGGTGGGGTGCTGGCGGGTCTGGCCGTCGTCGGCGTCCAGGCCTGGATCCACACCGGGCAGCCGGTACCGGACGCGCGGGGCGGGCTCTACGCCCTGCGGTACGCGAGCCTCCTGCTGGCGGCGCTGTGCCTGCCCGCGGGCCTGGCCGCCGCCGTGGCGAGCACCGCCGACCGGCGCTACCGGCTGCTGGGCGCCCTGATCGCCGCCGAGACGGCAGCCCTGCTGGGGCTCGCCACGGTGACGCTCCTCGTCTCCGTGGACGGTTGCGTCACCCCGCTCGACGTCCTCTCGGACGGCTGTGCCTGGCGTCCGGCCTGGTCGAGGCCGTTGTTCCCGTTCACGTTCGTGCTGAACAACGCCCTCGTCCTCTCCGGGCTCATCGCCGTCGTCGCCGCGCTCAGCACGGTCGCCGTGACGGCCGTCCGGCGTGGACGGCGGCCTGACACACGCCCGTCCGTCCGCCCCGACGTCCGGACCGGCGGACCGGGGGCCCGTGGACGGCGCGCACGCCGCCTCGCGGTGATCCTGCTGTGCGCCGTGGCGGTCGCGGGCACCGCGGCGGACGGCGCCCGGTGGAGGTACCGGCTGGGCTTCACCTTCGACCAGGTCACGTCCCAGCGCTCCCTGGTGCAGTACTGGGGGCTCCCGGACCCACAGTTGTCCGAGGCCACCCGCCTGCGGCAGATCCGGGCCTGGTACCGCCTCAGCGGCGACGATCTCATCGACCTCGCGGTCTCGTACGACAGCCGCCTGAACGCCGCGATCCGGGAGGCCCAGGCCGCCAAGGACGACTGGGCCGCGCTGGACCGACGCCTCCGGCCGGCCTGCGCCCGCTGGGGGAGCGCCGCCTGGTTCGAGACGATCTGGTTCCGCGTGCCCGCCGACCCGCGCCTACGGGCCGACTGGCACGCGGTGGCCACCCGGGCGGACAACGGCAGCCGCCGCTGCGCACAGGCCCTGACCGCACACGACTTCGACGGCCTGAAGAACGCCCTCGGCGACCTGACCGCGGCCCGCCGCTGCGCGGAATCGGTCAACGCCGGGATCGACGGGATCCTCCGCGCGGGCGGCTACCGGGGCACCACCCGCCCGCCCGCGAAGGGCGTCGCGGCGGTCTGCGACCGCCCCGCCTGAGCCGTCCGCGTCCGCTGCCCGGGGCAAGGAGGAGGAGTGGGAAGTCGGCCGGGCCGACTTCCC